>JACMLK010000125.1 GCA_014379665.1 Saprospiraceae bacterium
GGATGAGTATAACGGGTTGGCTTAAGAGGTAGATAAAAGGCGAAAGTTGAAAGTAAAAAGTAAAAAGTAGAAAGTCGGAAAGAAATGATGAAAAGGAATTGATAATTATGCTGATATGGTAAGTTATTCACTCGGAATCAGTAATGTTCACTAAGGAAATATAGTTTATTTTTAAATTCATGCAATATTTCTTGTGCAATTAATGTTTACTTATTAACTTTGCATTTCAAAGTACTTTAGCAATGAGTTTTAAATGCATGATTGTTGTTTCTTCCTTTTTGATGTTGAACTGTACTGACACAGTCATAATGCATTTCATTGTAAAGAATGAAACCCAACATAATTTAAATAATCTTGAAATCAAAGTAACTGGTGGTGCGGCAATCAGTGACAGCATTCTATATTCGGGTAAATCTAAACACATCCTTTTAAATATGTCCAATATCCCCAAACATGACGGTGGCTATTCAATTAAATATAATTTGCAGGATTCAATTATCATGCATAATTTTGGATATTACACAAATGGATATCCAATTAACAATTTGTATCAGATAAATATTCAAATTGACACCATTATAATAAAAGAAGATTAATAAAAATATATTTTCAAATGAACAAATACGAAGACGAATTAACTCACATCCGGCAGATGATGGAACGATCATCTACTTTCATCTCATTGAGTGGATTGTCCGGTATCGGTGCCGGGCTGGCAGCTTTGGCGGGATGTGCAATGGCATTTTATATCCTTGGCCAGCATCAGATAGACTATTTTGATGGCAAACCCAATTATTATTCCTTTCAGGTTATCACCCAACTAGGTTTGACAGCGTTGGCTACTCTTATTATGGCAATTACTTCAGGCATTTATTTTACGGTAAGGAAATCCAGAAAACTAGGTCATCCGCTTTGGTCATTATCAACCAGAAATATTTTAAAAGCGGCAGGGATTCCATTATTGGCAGGTGGCATCTTTTGTATCATTATTACCTGGCACAACCTGTTTTATCTGGTAGCACCATGCACATTGATATTCTACGGATTGGCATTAGTGAGCGCTTCCAAATATACACAAGCAGATATCTTCTGGCTTGGAATATCTGAGTTGGCCTTAGGTCTGTTTACTACATTTTTTGTGGGCTACGGATTGCTATTCTGGGGCATTGGTTTTGGATTGCTACATATTATTTATGGAATCCTGATGCATAAAAAATATAATTAATCATTGTGAAGGACGTCGACATCACCAATATCAATAAGGACTTTGAAAGTCGCGTCAGGTTAGGCATAATGTCTGTCCTGATGGTGAACGAATGGGTTACATTTACAGATATGAAACAGATGCTGGAATTGTCTGACGGCAACCTTGCCAGTCATATTGCGGCATTGGAAAATAAAGAATTCATAGAAGTACGGAAAGCATTTGTTGGCAAAAAACCTGAAACATCGTACAGAGCGACTTCTGAAGGCAAATTATCTTTTAAATTACATATTGAAGCATTGGCGACGCTGATAGGCAAAGGCTGAAGTAATGGTTATATTTTTTTGTAAATACACTTTGCATTGCAAAGAGCTTTGATTGTTAATACTTTAAAATTAATGCCACAAAGACACAAAGGCTCAAAGAGTCACAAAGGTTCCTCTAAATTACGAATTTTGAATTACGAATTACGAATTGAATTCAATAAAAAAAGTTCATATTTTCTCAAATCATGCAAAATAAATTATCAGCCTGATTATTCAATTGCGTTTTTTATGTACTTAATTTATCATTAAATAAATAAATTAAAAAATTAATCACCACATCATTAAATAATTAAAAACATGGAAACACAAAATAAATCTTTCTTTCAGAACCCATCTACACAGATCACTTTAAAACTGGCATTGATTGTCATTCTGGTTTTATTTCTTTTGATACCTAAAGTACTGATCATGGAATTGGTGGAAGAACGCAGGCAACTTAGTCAATCAGTCATCGACGAAGTATCATCAGGTTGGAGCAACGATCAGATCATCACAGGCCCTGTACTGGTTATTCCTTATCACGAAATGGTGCCCCAGGCAGACTTAACAAAACCTAACATCACAGTCAAAAAAAACCTTCTTATATATCCTGAAATACTCGATACGGAAGGGACAATAGATACTGAGTCCAAGTACAGAAGTCTCTATAAAGTATTGCTGTACAGATCATCCATGGATATTAAGGGTTCGTTTGTCATTCCTGATCATAACCTCATCAACATCAGTCAGCAGGATTTATTATATCAGGAAGCTTATATCGCTGTGGGAATCACGGATCCGAAAGGAATTGAAAATAACATAGATTTCAAGTGGAGTGATCAGCCATTTTCACTGAGTCCGGGTATGGTTGATGTTCATTTTAAATTGGAAGAGAATAATACTCCTGATAGACGTTTGAATTATGAACTTCCGGATGGCAATTACAATCGTGGATTCAAAACAGGTTTGCATACCAAAATTCCAGTTACAGCAGAAAGGAATAATTATACATTTTCTTATAATCTGGATATCAAGGGTAGCAAAAGCCTGATGTTTGCACCCATAGCTAAGGCCACTTCAGTCCACCTGTCTTCTTCTTTTGCAGACCCTGTTTTTTCCGGCGGCTTCTTACCTGAACATAAGACTGATTCTAAAGGTTTTGATGCCAGATGGAATATTCTTGAATACAATAAAACACTTCCTCCCTTCCAGAAAGAAGTATCTGAAATAGATCTTGGTAAAAATGTGTTTGGTGTTAAAATCCAACAAATGATTGACAATTATACCACTACCTACCGGGCTGTAAAGTATATGATATTATTTGTAGCATTGACTTTTCTGGTAGTCTTTCTGACTGAAATAGTGCAGAGACTACGCATACATATCTTCCAGTATACTTTGATTGGGTTGGCATTGGCCATATTCTTTACACTTTTGCTTTCGATATCAGAATTTTGGGGCTTCGACAGAGCGTATATAAGCGCTGCCACGGCCACTATCGGACTGATATATTTATACAGTCTTGGTATGTTCAGGAGCAGCAAAAGTTCACTGACATTATTGGGTTTGCTGGTTGGATTATTTGGATATATCTACCTCATCATACAGTTGGAAAAGATGGCTTTATTAGCGGGCTCATTAGGATTATTTGTCATTATAGCAGCTACAATGTATGTGACCAGAAAGATAAAGTGGTTTGAAGGTGGGGAGACCTTTTAAATATCATTTTTTGCGGATTGCGGAATGCGGAATGCGGATTTCGGATTTGCGGATTTCGGATTTGCGGAATGCGGATTTGTTGATTTATTGATATGCAGATTTGCGGAATTGTAAGATTTGTAAGATTCCTTAATTTGCAAAGATTAATGAAGTATCAGCTTTAGAATTTTTGTTTTTTCTCCTGTCAGTATCCGGATAAAATATGTTCCTTTTGGCTGAGATGAGAGATCAATATCAATGTCAGGATTTTTAATTTCCAAAACAAAGGTGCCGGTTGAATTGTACACACTACAATTTAACATTTCTTTGTCTTGTTTCTGATCAAAGTTTAAACGGAACTTGCCAAAAGTAGGATTTGGTATTACACTGACCTTAAGGTCATTTTCAGGAGATTCGGTACTGCTGCAAATATCAAGAAAGAGTAACGCAGTTACACTATCGGCGCAATGCTTTTCATTGATATAGGTGTATGTTATATTTTGCCAGCCGGGAACAGGGAAATCAAGGGTTAACACTCCATTATCAACACCATATCCTGAAAAGACTCTATTTTCAGGCATACCACCTGATAATGTCAGGGGAAGAGTTGATAAACAAAAGGTATCTTTTGGAAAAACCAGGGTAACGGTTGGCCGTGGATTCACCACTATGGTGACAGGAGAGGATGTGGCAGGACAACCGAAAATATCTGATGTAGTGACGTTGTAAGTACCCGAAGAAAAGACAGTTATTGTTTTAGTGTTTTGTCCGTTACTCCACCAATAACCGATGGCCTCTGTTGAAGAAAGATTTACACTATCACCCTGACAAATTTGATCATTCCCGTGAATAATTATTTCCGGAACTTTAACCTTGTTTATTTTCCATTCCGTGATATTTGTATGTGTACTATTGTGGGAAGGATCTCTAATAAATAGGGTAGTGTCTGTTACGGTAGCCCTCAGAATATTTGTTTCAGCACTTAAATGACTTTTATTAACAGAAACAGAGTCAATATTCTTAGCAACAATGACTCCATTTATGTCCCAAACCACTTTTAACGTATTTGGATTAGGTTTTGCCAAAGACAGATTAAATTTTAATGAATCTGAACAGAAATAAATTTGATTTTCGACCGGGAAACGTGCCACAATATTAGTACCAACCAGATTGTGGATTCTCTTTACTGTGTTTTCTGAACAAACCGGACAAAATTCAGGGCCCAGAACCCTCATTTTACAGTTATTATGTGGTCTGTACCATTTGTCAGACTGACCCCCGCAACAATGCTGGTAGATACCTACATCTTTAAAACCCAACCAATTTTTCCATTTCACAAGATCTGTATTTGTCTGTTGTGTCATGTTGGTTCTTTCCGAAGCATAACTGTCCCCCGCATAATATTCGTCGGCAAGAAAAGCAAAGGAATGTCCTAATTCATGCGCTGTGACTTCAAAACTCGAAGACCCTGTAGTGGATGTAGCATAAGAACCGCCTGAACCGCCATAGTAAGGAGAATTGGCCAAAATGATGACCTGATCATATTTTGGAAAGTTTGATATTAATGTATTTACAATATTTTGGTAATTAGTGGGTACTACCAAACGATGTATATTGGCATAATCAAACGTCACACCAAAAATGGTGTTTGGATCAGTCACCGGTACCATTGGAGAAGCAGAAGAGCAGTCACTCGCTGTATAGGGGTGTTTAGTACCTGATTGTTCTGATATGGCTTCTATTGCAAAAATATTAAAAAATGATTTATAATTTGACCACGGTGGTTGATTAAATAAATAGGTGCTCAGGCTTGAGGCATCAGCTCTGAATTTAGCCTGTTCTGTAGCAGTGTAACCATCTCCCATGATCACAATATTGATAAACTTATCCGGATTGCCGTTAAAACTGATGGTATCTGTTTTGAAGGTTTGAGCCATACAACAAAAACCAAATAACACCAATGTAGGGCAAAAAATTACGCTTAGGTATTTCATAATTTATATCTTTAAACGTGCTATTTCTTTTTGTTTTATTTCAGGAGTAATCTCAGAAATGCTGATAAATTTACTTTCAGGATTTAATGACAAGCGCACAAAAAATTCTTGTTTATGTAACTTAACTAGTTGGGATGTAAGTACATTGCCTGCATCAGCATGTTCCACACGTTTGTATAATGGATGTTCGATAAAATAAGAAGACAAGATATCTTTATCGCCAATAATATCGAATTTCAATTGATGTCGTGCTGCAATCAGCTCGGATCCGGAGCTTTTAAGATGGCCTTTAGTCATGGTTTTTTGAATCATAGAGATATCGGTGTGATTAGACAGAGAATCTTTTTTGATAACGAAAACCAGAAAACAAATCATATTCTCTGTGACAGGCTCAACAAAAATCTCTTCAGTAATCATATTTTTAGTACTGCGGCATGACAAAAATAGAATACATACCATTAAGCACCACAAAACAAAAAGCCTTTTCAATATCATATCTTGATAGTATTCATTGCAAATAAAAACATATTATCCTGAAATCCCAAGACAAACGCCAATTTTTCTAACATTTTTGAGTAAGAAGGGTAACAAAATGGCGTGATATAAGGACTATTGTTAAACTACAGTATGAAGATTTTGTATTTTAAAGCTATAAAATCGCCATTTTGTAAATAATCTGACAAAAGCAGGCATACCTGCAATGTTAAATATTAATAATTTTGATCGACCAATGCCGATTTGCACCTAATATTATTCGATATGTTATTCAGACGCATATTAACTTTTATTTTAGTAACTATAAGTCTTTTTGCACCAAAACAAAAAACTTACGAAACAGGAGAAAATATTTTCATTTCTACCAACGGGGTTACATCAAAAACTGAGTCTATCTCAAAGGAAAAAATCGTAAAA
>JACMLK010000126.1 GCA_014379665.1 Saprospiraceae bacterium
AAAAGTTCATATCCTCTGAATTTATCTCTGTTCCATCCTCCTTTCCTTGTATGGTTGACAGCGTCTGTTAGATTTCTATACAATGATAGAGTCAAAGCTATTGTGTGCTCTGCCGTAGCTCTTACCATTTTTAAAAAGTCATATTCACCCTTCAAACATATCACTTTAATACCCAAATTTTCGCACAAGGCTTCATCGATATGGTCAATGCCAGTAACAGGAGTCACTAAATATTTACATCTTGTATTTTGGTCAAGCACTTTGCCATTTATATTATACCCAAGTCTAAACCAAAAGATATCAACCTGCTTTAAAATATCTTTTAATTTTTCATTTTCACGAAGGGCAACCAGTTCAAATTTCTCCATTATATCTGAAAGTACAGAAGGGTTAAAATCTTCTTGTTCAGCAATATAAATTTTAAGTTTTATCAAATTAATATGATATTTTTTTATCAAAACTAAGCTTCCATTTTGAGATTACTTCAGCAATTTCTACACCGGCATTTCCATTTCCATATATGTTATCAGTAGGATATCTCCCATTTTCCATATGTTTTTGAATTGCAAATTTTATATCTTTTCTAATGTAATCAACATCCAGAACATTTACACCTCGATCTCTGCCTGACTGTCTGGTTCCGATATTGACTACTGGAACACCCAAATAAGCACATTCCCTAATACCCACACTTGAGTTTCCAATTAAACACTTGGAATGATATAGCAATTTTAGAAAATCAAATGGCTCCATATTCTTAAAAAAATGAATATGATTAGCTTTATATTTTTCTCTAAATGATCTTAATCCTTTGGAAGTACCATCTGCTCCGGCATCTACATTAGGCCAAAACCAGAATGTTGGAATTCCTAATTCATAAATGGCATGTAATGTCTCTTCTACATGAATCCTGGACTCTTTATATTCAGTAGTAACCGGATGTTGCATCACTACCAGATATTTTTCATTAAAATCGATCATTGCCCCGACACCTCCATATTTTAAAAAAGGATCAAAATCAAGCATTTCACTTCCAATTACTTCTCTTGCTATATCAATTGATGGGCATCCCGTATTATGAACTGTATTGGCATGCTCACCCATCTTAATGACTCTGTGTTTTGCATCATCTGAAGCTACCAAATGTAAGTCTGCCAATTTTGTAATAGCGTGCCTGACTTTTTCATCAATATTACCTGTCACTTCGCCACCTTGTACATGTATCAATGGTATATTCATATAGGTGGCAGAAATAGCGGTAGCCATTGTTTCAAACCTATCTGCTACTGTTAAGACTGCGTCCGGAGCTAATCTTTCGAATACCGATGATAATTCAAGTATTCCTAATCCCGTAGTTTTAGCTTGTGCTGTGAGATTTTCCCCTTCAAGTACATTAAAAACTTTTGCTGCAATCGGAAAACCATCGTTTTCGATATAATTGACTGCTGTCCCATACCTGTCCAATAAGGCAGAAGCTGCAACAACTAACTGCAATTCAAGGTCCGGATGATCTTGTATGGCTCTTATTGCTGTTTTTATTCTGCTATAAGATGGTCTTGCAGTAACTACAACACAGATTTTTCTTTTATTAATCATTAATATCACCTATAGTTAAAAAGTCCCACTGATTCAAATTATTTTTTAGGGTCTTTCCTAAAACCTTTTGAAAGTCTGATGCCGAAATTCCAAAACCTTTGGGCTTTTTTGATTCGAGATCATCTATAGCCAGAACATGTCCTTTGAGTAATGCTTTGTTTACAGCAAGTGATTTTTCAAAAATATTTTTTAAATCTTTAAAAGACTCCAGATTATTTTTATTTATTGGATGATTCAGGGCGATTTCAAGGCTTCTTACCCCTTTGACTAATAGCTTTATTTCATCAATTTCTAATGAAGATGTGGTGTCTGGTCCAAACATTCTTTTATCAAATACCGCATGAAATTCTAATATTTCAGCACCTAAAGCTACCCCCGCTATTCCGGAATAAATTTCACCAGTATGCTCAGACAGCCCAATTTTACATTGTGGGTATCTATTTTTCAATTCTGAAATAATATTTAAGCCAAGCTTTTCATAAGGTGTTGGGTAAACCGTCGAACACTGTAAGATTGAAATATCATTTCCTTTTGAATTTATAAATTCAACTGCTCTATCTAACTCATCATAGGAACTCATGCCGGACGAAAGAATGATTGGTTTCCCTGTTTTACATATTTTATCCAATAAAAGAAAGTTAGTTACTTCTCCTGAGCCCACCTTATACCTTTTTATACCTACCTCTTCCAATAAATCAACAGCAGCATTTGAAAATGGTGAAGACATGAACTCTAAACCGACTTCTTCACAATGAGATTTTATTCCTTTCCATTGCTCTGCTGTAAAAGACATTCTTTTCCAGTAATCATATCTTGTATTATCTTCATAACTAAATTTGACTCGAAATGGCTCAAATGTACTGCTTTCTGCTTCTGCAATATGCGTTTGAAACTTTATGGCGTCTACTCCGCTAGAGGAAATCGCGTCAATATAAGAGTGTAAGATTCCAAGACTGCCATCGTGAGCCTGGGCAATTTCTGCTATTAGGAAAACTTTCAATGTATTCAAAAATTATTGATATAAACAGTTTTTAATCCCTTTAGTAAGGTTATTTTCGTATTAAAGCCCATACCCATCAACTTCCCGCTATCCATCAGCTTCCTTGGCGTTCCATCCGGCTTGGTAGCGTCAAAAACTAAATCCCCATTGAAACCTACTATATCCTTAATCATCAAGGCCAACTCTTTTATACTCACTTCCTGACCGCTACCTATATTGACAAATTGCTCTTCTGAATAATGTTGCATCAGAAAGAAACAAGCTGTGGCCAAATCATCTACATGCATAAACTCCCGGAGTGGTGCTCCTGTACCCCAAAGGGTGACTTGGGTGGTTGACGTGTTGGCGTGTTGGCGAGTTGGGGTGTTAGCGGGTTGGGTGGTTAAGTTGTTAGTGTTTTGGGTGATGCCGAATTTAATTAATTTTGTCAATATATCTGCTTCGTCACTTTCACCACCTATACCTTCAATAGGTAGTCGATTGAGATCTTTTCTTAGTGCTTCCCAATTTTTTTGTTCGAGACATTTTCCCAGGTGCATCTTACGAATCAAGGCAGGTATCACGTGGGATTTCTCCAGGTCATAATTATCTCCCGGACCATAAAGATTGGTAGGCATCGCTGATATAAAATCACAGCCATATTGTCGTCTGTAATTTTCGCAGAGCTTGATGCCCGCTATTTTGGCAATGGCATAAGGTTCATTTGTAGATTCCAGAATTCCCGTCAATAAATCTTCTTCCTTCATCGGCTGTGGAGCAAACTTGGGATAAATACACGAACTACCTAAAAAGAGGAGTTTGATCACTTTATGTATATAAGCAGCATGTATGACATTGGCTTCTATCATCAGATTATCATATAGAAAATCAGCTCTGTAGGTATTATTGGCCACAATGCCTCCAACTTTAGCAGCTGCAAGAAATACATAATCAGGCTTTTCAGCTTTAAAAAATGCATTGACAGCTGCTTGGTCGCGGAGATCTAATTCCTTGGATGACCGCAGCACCAAATTATCGTACCCTTCAGCTTTTAGTTTTCTCACTATTGCTGAACCTACCATGCCATTATGACCGGCTACGTATATTTTTTTGGTTGTTTGCATAACGGGTGGTTGGGTGGTTAGGAGGTTAGGTGGTTGGGTGTTAGGTGGTTGTGATTTTGGCATATTAGGGTATTGGGAGGTTGGCATTTTGGGAGGTTGGTTGCCAACATATCAACATACCAACACACCAACACGCCAAATCGCTAAAGTGCCAACATCCCAAATCGCTATCACGCTAACAAGCTAATACGCCAACCCCTATTCAAATTCATTTCTGACATTATATCCGGCACCCCGTAATACCTGATCTCGTTTAAATAAATCAAGATCTGATTGTACCATTTCAGTACAAAGTGCCTTTACAGTGTATTTAGGCTTCCAACCTAATTTGGTCATTGCTTTTGTGGGGTCACCTATGAGCAGATCTACCTCAGTGGGTCTGAAATATATAGGGTCTATAGCTAATATTTCTTTACCTATTTCTACAGGGTATTCAGAAGAGCAGGACTTTACATATCCTTTTTCGTCTACGCCTCTTCCTTTAAATTCGATTTCTATTCCAGCTTCAGCAAATGCCATTCTGATAAATTCTCTGATTTCTGTAGTGACACCGGTGGCAAGGACATAATCTTCGGGTTGGTCTTGCTGTAAAATTAAATACATCCCTTCTACATAATCCCTGGCGTGTCCCCAATCTCTTTTGGAGTTGATATTTCCCATCCAAATTTTATCCTGAAGGCCAAGTGCTATCTTGGCAACACCACGTGTGATTTTGCGAGTTACAAAGGTTTCTCCCCTTAGCGGTGATTCATGATTAAACAGAATGCCATTACATGCATACATATTATATGCCTCTCTATAATTTACAGTGATCCAAAAGGCATACATTTTTGCTACTGCATAAGGTGATCTTGGATAAAAAGGTGTTAATTCAGATTGAGGAACTTCCTGGACTAAACCATAAAGCTCGGATGTAGAAGCCTGGTAAATTCGGGTCTTTTTTTCCAGGCCTAAGATTCTAATGGCTTCCAAAAGTCTTAAAGTGCCAATACCGTCGACATCTGCGGAGTATTCCGGCTCCTCAAAACTCACTTGAACATGGCTCATTGCGCCAAGATTATAAATTTCTTCAGGTTGAACTTCCTGAACTATTCTGATAATATTGGTACTATCTGCAAGGTCGCCGTGATGAAGAATAAACTTTCTGTTATCAATATGCGGGTCTTCGTAAATGTCATCAATTCGGGATGTGTTGAATAATGACGCTCTGCGTTTGATGCCGTGGACTTCGTATCCTTTTTTTAATAGGAGATGTGATAAATATGCACCGTCTTGTCCTGTTACACCTGTGATTAAAGCTCGTTTCATTTAAAAAATTAATTATTTATTTGGTTATTTTACCTATCGTGGTACTTGCAATCAGGGATGGCAAGGCCAATATTTGAAATGCACAAGGTCGGCCTGATCCAAGTGAAATTACCCTTTTGATGCATTCGATTTCTCCATTATAACCTCCCAAATTTTCTGAATGATGTCTGTAAATTCCCTTTTAACATGCTTTGTCTTCTTTATTATACATCGATGCTTCTTTGTCGACTCAATACCCTCCCTTGTAAACTCCGGATCCATTTTTGTAAAGTCCCGTGACTGCTTTGAGGGGTCCGGAGACTTCTTTGTTGAATCAGTATCCTTATTTATAGAGCCCGCATTCAACTTTGTAAAATCCTGATCCTGCATTGTAATGTCCGGATACTTCTTTGTGAAGTCCCGTGACTGCTTTGTTGAGTCCGGATACTTCTTTGTTGAATCAGCATCCTTATTTGTATAGTCCGCATTCATCTTTGTAAAATCCTGATCCTGCATTGTGGAGTCCGGATACTTCTTTGTTGAATCAGCATCCTTATTTGTAGAGTCCGCAGTCAACTTTGTAAAATCCTGATCCTGCATTGTGATGCCCGGATACTTCTTTGTTGAGTCCCGTGACTGCTTTGTGGAGTCCGGATACTTCTTTGTTGAATCAGCAT
>JACMLK010000127.1 GCA_014379665.1 Saprospiraceae bacterium
GGAGTATGTCATTTGATTTGGCTACAAATTTTCCATTTAATCGTCCTGAAACCATTTCCTGAGAAAGAAATGTATCAATAGCAAGAACATTGTTTTTTATAGATTCACATAGTGTCATATTATCCATTAAATCGGGCAGATCGTCTATTAATGCTGTAGTACAGGATGGCTCACAGACCACCACTTTCATTCCCTTATTGATAAATCCCAACAGTTTCTCTGCCATTATAGTACCTGAAGATTTGGCTTCTTTGAGAAATCCATTGGAAATCCTTGGTCTCTGGCAACAACCTACCGATGCCAATACCACATCATAACCACAGTCTGAGAGCAATTGTATGGCTGCTTTTCCAACCTGTGGTTCATGATAATTGATATAAGTATCTGCAAACAGCGCTACTTTATTTAGATTGCCATTGGGTGTATAATGCTTTTTATACCAGCTTTCGAGCGTTTCCTCGGCATACGACGGTAGGGTACGACGATGATCTAATTTGAGTAATTTTTCGGCAGTGTACTTAAATAAAGATGTTCCCTGAACAAAATTGACAAAAGGTGCTTTCCAGCCTGCTATCCTTGATACTATATTGACATTGGCATTAAGGGCCCTTTCACGCAAAGTGATATTTCCTTCATCATATTTTTTCTGTAGTACTTCACTTTTTAGTTTGGCCATATCAACATTTGAAGGACATTCCGATTTGCAGGCTTTGCAGGACAGGCACAGATCAAGTGTCTCCAGGATTTTCGGATCAGTAAGACCGGTAAATCCCATCTGACCTGAAATGCCCAGCCTCAATGCATTGGCACGACCGCGGGTACTGTCATCTTCATTACTGGTAGCTTTGAAACTCGGACACATCGTACCACCTATATGATTACGACAGGCACCTACACCGGAACAGTTGTGTACCAGGGCTTCGAATGAATGATCCTTTCTGTACTTATAGATAAAGTCATATTTGTTGTCTTTGTATCCTGCGCCATATCTGAGATGTTGATCCATAGGTGGCACATCGATGATAATACCGGGATTCATAAGGTATTTAGGATCAAAAATTGCTTTGACTTCTTTGAGACATTGATACACTTCATCACCAAAATAGTCTTTCAATCTGGGACCACGATCGCGGCCATCTCCGTGTTCGCCGGACCACGAACCTTTATATTTTTTTACCAGATGAAAGACATCGTCTGAAATGATTTTCATGAGATCAATATCTTCCTGACAGGTCATGTCTAATGATGGTCTGACGTGCAAAACACCAACACTGGCATGCGCATAAAGAATGGTATCAACCCCATATTTGTGACAAAGGTCCAGCACTTCCTGTATATACTCTGCCAGATGATAAAGCGGAATAGCCATGTCTTCAATGAAAGGAATAGGTTTTCTTCCAGCAGGATCACCCATCAACAGCCCTAAACCATTTTTTCTAAGTGACCATGAATCATCCAGTTCCTTTTCTGTCCGGAGCACCGGGAAGGCGTAAGCGGTGCTGTGTGTTTTAAGCCAGTTAGAAAAATCAAGAATCCGCTGGTCCAGTTCTTCCTGCGACAAACAAAAAAATTCCACCGAAAGCGTGGCGTGTGGCTCTCCGATGATCAGTCTGTCGTATAGTTTTTTAGTCATAATATTTTTACGACTCTGTTCAAATACATTAAAATCCAGCATCTCTATGGCTGCCGGATCGAAAGGAATCATTTGCATTACTTCCCTGATGGCTACCATCCTGTCATCATAATGCACGGTAAATGCTGCCTTGAAATTTGGTATGGGCTCCAGGTTGACTTTGGCTTCCAGGATGATACCAAGACTACCTTCCGACCCGCAAAATATTTTTGAAAGGTTCCACTGGTCAGTGTGGAGGTATTCATCCAATGGGTATCCCTGAACCCTTCTCATTACTTTTGGATATGCTACTTCAATGGCATGGCCATGATCAAAAATAAGTTTTCTGAAAGAACTGTATATGTCACCTTCCCTGTTAGTTTGGTTGGCTTTTATGTCCCATTCTGCCTGATTTAATTTCTGAAGATGCATAATAGTCCCATCCATCAACAGGACTTTAAGACCAATCAGATGATCAATGGTTTTGCCATATTTGATACTCTTGGTACCTGAAGAATTATTGGCAATCATACCACCAAGTGTAGCACGGCTCGTGGTAGCGGGATCCGGTGCAAAATGCAAACCATAGGTTTTTACAGCTGCATTGAGCTGATCACGCACCACACCCGGCTGAACGATGGCGTACTTTTCTTCAGCATTGATTTCCAGTATGTTGTCAAAATACTTTGTAAAGTCGATGACAAAGGCATGATTGGTTGCCTGGCCTGCCAGGCTGGTAGCGCTTCCACGAGGTAATACGGGTATATCATACTGATTGGCCAGTTGGATCATTTTAATCAGGTCGGATTCATTGGCAGGGATGGCTACTGCAATTGGTTTGAGCTGGTAGAGTGATGCGTCAGTTGCATATAATCCTAAAGTCAGATCGTCTGTTTTAATTTCTGAAGTGCGAATATCTGAAAGTGCATCTAAGAAAGCATATTTTGATAGAGTTTGTACTTCTGAGGACATGTTATTTATAAATATATAGCAAAGATAACAAGGTGGAGGATATGTAGGATTTTATTGCAATATTCACATAATACTCAAAGTTATAATTCTTAATTATTTACGATACCCTCGCCCAGTCCTTATTTTTTATCCTTAATTTTGCTACCTGAATGCTGATGTTTTGGTGTACATCACGCTCAAGCCTGGGGTCATCTTCTATGATTTGGATAGCATAATGTCTTGCTGCATCCATGATTTGTTTGTCAGCGCTTATATTCAGTAATTTAAAATCCAGCAAACCACTCTGCTGTGTGCCCTGAATATCTCCCGGACCACGTAGTTTTAGGTCTGCTTCTGCTATTTCAAATCCATTGTTGGTTCTGACCATGGTGGCTATACGTTCTTTTCCTTCTTTGGATATTTTGTAGTCGGTCATAAGGATACAGTAGGACTGATCAGCTCCACGACCTACACGTCCGCGTAGCTGATGCAATTGCGAGAGACCAAATCGTTCTGTGTTTTCTATAATCATCACTGATGCATTGGGTACATTGACACCCACTTCTATCACGGTAGTAGCTACCATGATTTGGGTAGTTTTGCTTATAAATCGTTGCATTTCCCAGTCTTTATCTTTGGATTTCATCCTTCCGTGTACTACACTGATCTGATAGTCCGGCATTGGAAAGTACTGCAGAAGTTTTTCATATCCATCCTGCAGGTTTTGCAGATCCATTTTTTCTGATTCTTCAATAAGCGGATATACGATATAAATTTGCCTGCCTTTGGCAATCTCCTTATGCATGAACTGGATCAATTGAGGACGTGCGCTTTCAAATTTGTGGATGGTTTGAATTTCTTTTCGGCCAGGGGGCAATTCGTCTATGACCGAAACATCGAGATCACCATATAGCGTCATGGCCAGTGTCCTTGGTATTGGGGTAGCTGTCATAACCAATACATGAGGTGCCAACTGATCATTTTTTTTCCAGAGACTTGCCCTTTGAGCCACGCCGAATCTATGTTGTTCATCTACTATGGCAAGCCCCAGATGTTGAAATTCGACCTGATGTTCTATGAGGGCATGGGTGCCGATGATGATTTTTATTTCTCCTGATTTTAAACCAGCCAGAATAATTTCCCGCTTTTTGCCTTTGATACTGCCGGACAAAAAGGCAACTTGCACCGGAAGATCACCCAGAGCTGTTGTGATGGAAGTATAATGTTGTTGGGCGAGAATTTCAGTCGGAGCCATGATACAACTCTGGAATCCGTTATCAATTGCAATCAGCATCGACAACAAGGCTACTATGGTTTTACCGCTACCTACATCGCCCTGAAGCAATCTGTTCATTTGGGTTGTATTTCCCAAATCAGATCGGATTTCTTTGATCACTTTTTTTTGTGCGTTGGTCAGTTCAAATTCCAGGAGTGTACTGTAGAATGTATTGAATAATGACCCGATAGTGGTGAATGCAGCACTGCGGTACTTATGTTTTCGGTAAATTTTACTTTGAAGCAACCTTATTTGTACATAAAAAAATTCTTCAAATTTGATCCGGTTGGTAGCAAGTTCTCTTTGAGAGTCAGTTTGCGGAAAATGTATCCATTGGATAGCATCAAAACCGGAGCATATCCTTAATTTTTCGAGTATAAAAGGTGGCAGAGATTCAGGTATATCCTCAGGAGTAATACTTTGCAATAACAGTTTCATTATCTTTCGTCTGTTCTTGCTGTCAATTCCTTTTCCATCCATTTTTTCAGTGCTTCTATATACAGGATCAAACGTTTTGGAGATCGATACAGCAGCTTCTGAAATCAATTCCATTTCAGGATGAGCCATTGTTTTTTTTCCTGAAAAAATAGTCACACGCCCATAAATAATGTACTCTTCGCCTACTTTAAGCGTTTTATCGAGCCAGGTAGCTCCCTGAAACCAAACCAGTTCCAGAAATCCTGTACTGTCTTTAAACATGCCCTGAAGACGGGAACGGTTGGATTTACTTTTTATTTTTTCAATAGAAATGAGTGTTCCCTTCAGTTGGATATTATCACCTTCCGCTTTGATATCTTTAATCTGATGGAAAGTAGTCCGATCAATATATCTGAAGGGAAATGTAAAAAGTAAATCCTGTAAAGTATGGATATTCAATTCTTTGCGAAAAATATCACCTTTAACCGGGCCGATACCTTTCACATATTCTATCGGAGTATCCATTATGTTTTGGTTATTACCCAATTTATCTTCGCTTTATGAATTCTATTGAGGCAAAAGTATTAATTTTGCATCACTAATTAAAATTATGGATAATAAGAGGCAACTGCAGGTCAGTGAACTGATCAAAAGAAATTTAAGTCCTGTTTTTCAACAGGAAGGACGTTA
>JACMLK010000128.1 GCA_014379665.1 Saprospiraceae bacterium
CTGATCTGGTATGCAAATATAGGGGAGGAGACCATTTATTTCAGGGAGAGGTACGATAATTATCCCGTGCTGTTCTTTAGCAATCTTGTGATAAATTTTTTGGTACCATTCTTTATCTTAATGAGGAATGATACTAAAAGGAAATTCGGTTCTGTGAGTTTTGTGGCTATTGTGGTTTTATTGGGACATTGGATTGATTATTTTCTTATGATCAAACCAGGAGCGCTGATTACCAGAAATGAAGCGCTGGCTCATGCATCTCATGGTACTACCGAACATGGCAATGGAGCAGAGGTGGGTCACAGTACAGGGCATGCAACAGAGCAGGTTTCTGATTTTGTTTCAGGGTTTACAATTCCGGGACTTCTGGAGTTGGGAACATTTATTGGTTTTCTGGGCTTATTTTTTTATGTGGCTTTAGTGGTAATTTCAAAATCTGCGTTAGTGCCTAAAAATGATCCGTATCTTGAAGAAAGTCTTCATCATCATGTAGTTTAAGTAAAAATTGTTCATAACAATAAATAGAAATAAATGACTTATTTAATCACATTTGCAATCATTTTCCTGCTGGCAGTTATAGTCATTCAGATAGGAAAGCTCACTGAACTGGCCGCCAGTATCAGGGGAGAAGAAGTGGTAGACAGATCTTCTACAAATACGCAGGGTATTGCTTTGATAGTTTTCATGATCGTTTTTTTGGTGGGGTGTGTATGGTCTACATTATATTACAAAAACCAAATGTTGGGTTACGGCCCTCTTACGTCAGCATCAGCACATGGTTTTGAATTGGATAGTTTGTTTAATGTTACTTTATTTTTTACAGGTATTGTATTTGTGATCACCCATGTGTTGCTTTTCTGGTATGGCTATAAATATCGGCAGACAAGTGGTAGAAAAGCTATATTTTTTGCTCATGATACCAAATTGGAAATGATTTGGACAGTGGTGCCGGCTGTAGTGATGACCTACCTGGTTGCTAATGGCCTTATAACATGGAACAATATTTTTCCTACCCTTACTGAAGACGATAATTATCTTGAAATAGAAGCCACCGGTTATCAGTTTGCATGGGATATAAGATACCCCGGAGCTGATGGGAAATTAGGAAATAAAGATTTCAGACTTATTGATCTGGCCAGCAATAGTCTTGGAATTGACTGGAGTGATGAAGCTTCTGTGGATGATGTTGTGCTCGGAGGTACCGATAAAATCTTATTGCCAAAGGATTCTCTGATTAAAGTAAGAATCACTGCAAAAGATGTATTGCATAACTTCTATCTGCCTCATTTCAGGGTCAAAATGGATGCTGTACCCGGGATTCCAACTTCTTTTATATTCACGCCGGTCAAAACCACACAGGAATTCAGAGAACAACTAAGGGCATATCCTGAATGGCAGACGCCTGCAGACCCCGCGGATCCAACAGGGCCAAAAAAATGGGAGACTTTTGAATACGAGCTGGCATGTGCGGAATTGTGTGGTAATGGTCATTATTCAATGAGAAGAATCGTGGAAGTAGTGACAAGAGAAGAATTTGATACGTGGCTTGCCGGTCAAAAATCATTTTACACTACGAATATCAGAAATACTTCCACTGACCCATATAAGGGGACAAAGTTGTTTGATTATGAAATTAAAGCCAGATCAAGAGAACTGAAATCAGATATTTCAAGTTATCTGAAAGACACAACAGGTACCGCTAGCAGAAATATTCAATTGAAACATGTTTTCTTTGAAACGGCATCAGCTACATTAAGTGATTTATCAAGACACGAACTTGAAAACCTGAATAAACTATTAAAAGAATTTCCTGCACTTAAGATAGAGTTGTCCGGACATACGGATAATGTGGGAGATGCGGTATCCAATCTTGAACTATCCAAACGAAGAGCCGAAAGTGTCAGAACATTTCTTTTGCAGTTGGGGGCAGATCCAGCCAGATTGTCTTATAATGGTTACGGTCAGAATCAACCATTAGAATCCAATGATACTGAAGAAGGAAGAGAAAAAAACAGAAGGACTGAACTTAGAATTATTTCTAAATAACATATAATAAATCAGTAAAAATGGCAAATGTTATCATTCAGGAAGAAGATGTTCTAATTAAAGAACAAGGTTATGATGACCATTTTCATGAACATCACCATGGCGACAAATATCAGGCTGGATTTATATTCCATTATATTTTTTCGATGGATCATAAGATAATTGCCAGACAGTTTTTAATCACAGGTATTATCTGGGCTATTATAGGTGCTGCTATGTCTGTCATATTCAGAATGCAGTTAGGTTTTCCGGAGGAGAGTCTTGCCTGGATTAAGCCCTTTTTAGGTAAGTGGATTGTGGTAGATCCTGCTACCGGAATTGGAAAGCTCGCTCCTGAATTTTATTATGCGTTAGTCACCATGCATGGTACGATCATAGTCTTTTTTGTGTTAACAGCGGGATTGAGTGGAACTTTCAGTAATCTCCTCATTCCATTTCAATTAGGATCGCGGGATATGGCATCTCCATTTTTAAATATGCTATCCTATTGGTTCTTCTTTTTGGCGGGAGTTGTGATGTTTTATTCCCTGTTTTTAAGTACGGGACCATTTTCGGGAGGATGGGTGGCTTACCCGCCGCTCAGTGCGTTGCCGCAAGCTTCATCAGGCTCAGGTAGCGGAATGACACTTTGGTTGGTTAGTCTGACATTATTTGTGGTTTCAGTCTTACTTGGTGGTATCAACTACATAACCACTATCCTTAATCTGCGTACTAAAGGTATGACTCTTTGGAGAATGCCGCTTACTATATGGGCGTTTTTTGTCACTGCTATTCTTGCTTTGTTGTCATTCCCTGTCCTTGCTTCAGGATTTTTTATGCTAATTTTTGACAGGAGTTTAGGAACAAGTTTTTTTCTTAGTGACATATTTATAGCCGGACAGGCATTGGACAGGGTGGGTGGAAGTCCAATATTATATCAGCATTTGTTTTGGTTTCTGGGTCACCCTGAAGTATATATCATTATTTTACCAGCCATGGGTCTTGTTTCTGAAGTATTGTCCGTTCATTCCAGAAAACCTATATTCGGATACAGAGCTATGGTTTATTCCATCATGGCAATTGGCTTTCTCTCTTTCATAGTATGGGCACATCATATGTTCATGTCAGGGGTGAACCCTTTTATTTCAAATTTTTTCGTGGTATTTACATTAATAATAGCTGTACCATCTGCTGTCAAAGTGTTTAACTGGATTACCACACTATATGGTGGAAATATCAGATTGAATACTCCTTTGCTTTTCAGTATCGGATTTGTTTCCATGTTTATTTCCGGTGGTTTGACAGGAATCTTTCTTGGTAATTCCGCTATTGACATACAAATGCATGACACTTATTTTGTGGTCGCTCACTTTCATATTGTAATGGGAGTAGCAGCTTTCTTTGGCATGTTTGCGGGAATATATCACTGGTATCCTCGTATGTATGGCAGGTTTATGAATGAGACATTGGGGAAAATACATTTCTGGGGTACTATTATATGCGCCTATGCTATATTCTGGCCAATGCATTATATAGGAATGGCTGGGGTACCAAGAAGATACTATTCCTTTGATACTTTTGAAGCGTTCAAACACTTTAATGATCTGAATAAATTTATTACCATATTTGCTATCATAGCTTTTTTCGTTCAATTGCTATTTGTCATAAATTTCTTTTATTCTATATGGTATGGCCGAAAAATGAAAACTAAAAACCCATGGAAGGCCAATACCCTGGAATGGACCGCACCCATCGAACCTGTACATGGTAACTGGCCAGGAAATCTCCCGGTAGTGCACAGATGGCCATATGATTATAATAAAGATGAAAGGGAGTTTGTACAACAGCACATACCATTAAAAGAAGGTGAAATCGGTGATCATTAATTGCGCGGATTTATTTGATGTAATATAACTAACATAAACATTGAGCAGAACAGACACATATACTATTTCGGGTCATACATCGAAATCTCTTTTTTCGGTCATTTCAGATTACGTCATGCTGACGAAACTGAGATTAAGTCTGGTTGTCGTTTTTTCATCCGTGCTAGGCTATCTGATCGCGTCTAACGGAGCAGGTAATTATGTTCAGGTGCTGGTATTAGGACTCGGAGGATTTTTGGTAACAGCTGCCGCCAATGCTTTAAATCAGGTTCTTGAAAAAGATTATGATATTCTCATGACCCGGACGGCAAACCGACCTATAGCAACAGGACGAATGAAAACATCAGAAGGAGTGATGTTTGCCGGACTCAGTTGTTTAGTAGGAATTTCCCTTTTAGCCACAATCAACCCGATCACCGCACTTTTGGGAATGATTTCTTTGATCACTTATGCTTTTGTGTACACCCCGCTGAAAAGGTATTCCACTATCGCTGTAGCAGTAGGTGCCGTACCGGGCGCATTGCCCGTGATGATTGGTGCCACTGCATTTGAAGGAACCATCTCTTTACTTGCCGTGTGTATGTTTGCCATTCAATTCCTCTGGCAATTTCCCCATTTTTGGTCCATAGGTTTTATTGGCCATGGGGATTATAAAAAAGCAGGATACAAGCTTCTGCCGGAGCATAACGGAGAGATAGCCAGAAACCTTGGATTATCTGCATTAATGTATAGTTTAATGATTCTTCCGGTAGTCTGTTTTATGTATTTTTCAATATCGGTATCTTTGGTGAGTACATTGGTTGTATCGTTATTCAGCCTGATTTATATTATACTAAGTTACAGATTTCATGTAAAATTTGACAGATCATCAGCATTGAAATTGATGTTTTATTCCTTTTTTTATCTGCCTTTGGTATTAATTTCTTATTGGTTATTGTAAGTGTATGGAAAATATAGTGTTAAATAAAAGAAATAAAATACATCCGCATAAATTTGCTTTATGGGCGGCCATGGCTAGTATTACTATGATGTTTGGTGCTTTTACCAGTGCCTTTATAGTAAAACAGGCAGCGGGTAACTGGCTTGAATTTTCTATGCCTGTTGAATTTTTTATAAGTACTGCGATTATTCTGGCCTCTAGTGCCTGCATACATTTGTCTTTTAAAAATTTTAAAAAAGGCAACGAGCGACATTATAAATATTTCTTATTGGGATCATTGGTTTTAGGATTGTCTTTTGTGGTTTTTCAATATTTTGGGTGGACAGCACTCTATGCCAAAGGAGTAGATCTTAAAGGCAATGTTTCAGGTTCTTTTTTTTATTTGATTTCAGGTATTCACGCTTTGCATGTTTTGGGAGGAATTGCGGCCATGATTGTGGCTATAATACATGCCTATTCATTAAAATTCATTATCACTGAGCAAAGAATAAACAGATTTGATCTGGTGGTAAATTATTGGCACTTTGTTGATTTCCTATGGATTTATTTATTTATATTTTTAATCATTAGCAAATAAAATTCATTTTTATAATGGCTTCAGATACAATAGCACACGATCACCATACAGAGGCTCACACAGACGGGTCATGGAAAGGAGGCAGCGAACCTTTTAAGGCATCATATGGCAAGCTGATGATGTGGTACTTCTTATTATCGGATGCATTTACATTTTCGGGATTTCTTATTTCTTATGGAGCGCTGCGATTCAGTATGGCTTCATGGCCGGTACCTGATTTTGTCTTTAGTGCATTTCCTGGTGGGATCCACCATAAACCTTTGTTATTTGTCACTGTCATGACTTTTATACTTTTAGCCAGTTCTTTTACTATGGTAAGGGCTGTACAGGAAGGGCACAGGGAGAATAAAAGAGGAGTGGTTGTATGGATGTTATGGACTATCGTGGGAGGTGCTGCATTTCTTGGATGTCAGGCTTGGGAATGGAATACTTTAATGAAGGAAGAACATATGTCAATTGTGGTCAATCCATTTGGCACTCATGTTGAAGCAGGTCAGTATTTGACCGGGGATGGGCATGACATTAAAGAAGGGGATACTTTTCACGCAGGAGAATCATATTTGATACATAAACACGATAATGAATGGGCTCCTCTAAAATTCAAAGTGACTGAAGGTCCAAATGCAGGTTTGGAAAAGGAACAAAGTTTTGGACCTAAAGCGTTTGGAGCATTGTTTTTCTTTATTACAGGCTTTCATGGATTTCATGTACTTTCGGGAGTAGCCTTTTTATTAATTATATGTTTAAATTCTGCAACGGGCCTGTATGCTAAACGACGTAATGGTTATGAAATGGTAGAGAAAATAGGATTGTACTGGCACTTTGTGGATCTGGTTTGGGTATTCGTTTTCCTTTTGTTTTATTTATTATAATCAATTTTTTTGAGGGTTTAATTTCTAAATCAAATCTGCCCTTGAAGGCAGACATATTAAAAAATAAAATTTTAAACATATGAGTCACTTATCCTACGACCAATCAAAATCCATAGCTACCAAAACCATCATTATATTGGCGGTGATTACAGTCTTTGAGGTTTTGTTCGCGCTTCTTGGAAAAGGATATCTGGTAGAAGGATTTCGTATTTCAGGATGGATTACAGGTGGAGTTATGATCACATTAAGTCTGGTAAAAGCCTATTTGATTGTCTATGAATTTATGCATATGAAATATGAGGTTCCCGGTCTGGTAAAAACAGTTTTACTACCTACTTTATTGCTGGTTTGGGCTATCATTTCTTTTATAGCAGAAGGTAAATACTGGGAGACGAGCAGAAGCAGCGTTAAAAATCATACCACCGAAATTATGGTAAAAAAGTAATAGTTTTATATATTACCTTTACTTTGACACATGAAAATACTTTTTTTTACTGTTTAATTTCATTAAATCGTAGTTAAATTCCAAGAGACTTTTTTAAGTCGCTTTTTTATTTGAATTGAATGTTTATGGGTAAGTTTATTTCCTGGTTGGTTTTAGCGCTTTTTGTGTTGGTTGTGCCTTTGGGTTCCTGGTATTATCTCAAAATGGGGCTTAACTACAGGAAAAATGCCCTGAAGGAGCTAATTGCAAAAGACAGTATTTCGGTTACGATGGATTCATTGGGCTTACTTAATAAAAAAACTACTTTACTTGCATTGCACAGCAGTAAGACCATAGAAGGTAATTTGGTGAGCATACATAATCAGTTTAAAAATATTGATGGATTTCAGATCTTTACTTTTGATTCAATCCATGCCTTCAATATTTTGCCTGAAGGGTATTTATCCGGATTCAGGAACAAATATGAAGGTAAAGATTATATCCTTCTGGATACTTCCATACATATCAGAAACACATATTCAAATACTGAGGAGGATGTTAAAAAACTGGTGGAACATCTGGCTATCATTATCCCCAGGCCTAAGGAATATGATATAAAGATGAAGAAGTGAATTATCCGACACCTAATGATGCCTTAGCTTCAAAGCTAAATAAACTCAGCATAGTAATTTCTATGTTGGTATTGGTATTGGTGGGGGCAATGAGAAGAATAAAACTGGATATTGGTATTGATTTTTCTTTTTTACCCCCTGTACACGCGTTGTTAAATACCATGGTAACCATTTGTCTGTTATCAGCTTTATATTTTATTCGCAAAAAAGATATTGTATCCCACAGAAAATCTATTTTCGGGGCGATGTTATTTTCGGGATTATTCTTGATTTGTTATGTGTTGTACCATTTTACCACAGTCGAAACTACATTTTGCAGGGAAGGAATGATTAGAAATGTATATTATTTCCTTTTGATTACACATATAGTGTTAGCTGGCGTATCTTTGCCTTTTATTTTATTTAC
>JACMLK010000129.1 GCA_014379665.1 Saprospiraceae bacterium
CATCAGTACTTTTTTAAAACAAAACAGTCATAAAAAATTAAGTAAATCTGCCTTGGAAACACTTGCAATCATTGCATATAAGCAACCCGTCACCAAGACAGACATTGAATCTGTCAGGGGTGTTAATAGTGACTATTCTATTCAAAAACTCATGGAAAAAGATCTCGTGGAAATATCCGGCAGAAGTGATGGTCCGGGCAGGCCATTATTTTATAGTACTTCACTGAAATTTACAGATTATTTTGGGTTAAAAGGTATAGAAGACCTGCCTCAAATCAAAGAACTGGTAACCGTTGAAAATCAAATTGGAGACCAAACATCTATAGAAGAAAAACAAAACGGGCATATTATCAGTTCTGAATTGGAAGAATAATCATCTCTGGTCGATAAAATATAAGGTCCGATGGAAAACACAATATTGGTAAATAAGGTCGCAGAAAGCGGAATCATCACCATAAATCTGGAGGAATTTTTTCCCAAACATGAATTTGCTGTTTTTGACATTAAAGAGTATCTTTATCTTGGATTGATTCTCAAAGAGAAAGAATTCAGAGAAGCACTTAAGAATTTATCATTAACCCTATTTAGTGATAAAATAGTGCTTGTTATTTGTTCTGCAGATGCCATCATACCATTATGGGCTTATATGCTAATAAATAATTGTCTTACTGGTGTGGCCTATGATATTTATACCGGAACAGAAGAAGAATATCTCAAAGTTCATTACAGGGAAGTTCTTCAAAGAACGGATTATAAACAATATCAGGACCAGAGGATCGTTATAAAAGGGTGTAGTAATAAACCGGTTCCTTCATATGCATATGCTTATCTGACATCATTACTCAGACCATTTGCGCAAAGTATTATGTTCGGTGAACCCTGCAGCACAGTTCCAATTTTTAAACGACCACGTACATTTCAATCGCATTAATCGTTCTTTAAATCCTTTAGTATGAAATCTTATCGCAATTTACTTACAATATTTGGATTATTTTCAGGTATCACATGTTGTCTGATTGTTTTTATTTCATTTTCAACAAAAGACCATTCACCTGCTGGTTTTTTTGATCTCAGGCAACAAATTATGGCTGTCAATATGGATAAAGAATTTGACTTCGCAGGAGAAATCGTTCCGATAAACGAAGATACTAAAGAGCGATTGGACAGAGAATTGAGCATAAATGCATACTGGCAATCTACCACATTGTTAAATTTAAAAATGGCTAACAAACATTTTCCTGTAGTGGAACGTATTTTAAAGGAGAATGGCATTCCGGATGACTTTAAATACCTGGCTATTGCAGAAAGTGGACTAAGGAATGTGACATCTTCAGCCAGCGCAAAAGGATTCTGGCAATTTATGAAACTTGCGGCCGGCGAGACCGGATTAGTCATAAATGAAGATGTAGACGAAAGACTCCATCTTGAAAAATCAACCAAAGCTGCCTGTGCTTATATCAATCAAATGTATAAAAGATTTGGTACCTGGACCAACGTAGCCGGAGCATACAATGTGGGCCCGACCTCATTTGCAAGAACGCTCGCTGAACAAAAGGAAAACAGTTATTATAATGTCAATATTAATGAAGAAACATCCAGATATATTTTCAGGATTATAGCCATCAAAGAAATAGTTAAAAATCCTAATGACTTTGGGTATTATCTGGAAGATCATCATAAATACCAGCCCCAATCTAATCTTAAAGAGATCAAAATCACGAGTTCTATTGTGAGCCTTGCTGATTTTGCACACCAAAATGGCATGACGTACCGTATGCTCAAATATTACAATCCGTGGCTCATATCAGCCAAACTAACGGTTCCCCCGGGGAAAGAATACATTGTAAAAGTAGTTGGTTAAATAACGCTAAATCATGTAGAACTGGATCTCCATCAGTTAAATAAAGTTATTAGAATTTGAATCCAAGCGTAATGGCCATTCTTGTTTTATGACTATTAATATTTGCCAAAGGATCAAGTGAGGGATCCAGGACTACATACGGATTGTAACCTTCAGCATATTTAGAAGACCTGAATCCTAAATCAATGAAAAAATCATCTTCTCTAAAGCCTATTCCAAATGATAGTTTATTGTTGAAAAAATCATCAGCGTTAAAAGCTGTCCGTTCCCAACTATAGCCTGCTCTGAGCCGAAGATTTTTGTGACCCAGCTCTGTTCCTAATCTGACATTGGTTGCAGAACCAAGTTTAGCAATTATATCCTTGTTAACTTCATTTGTGTAGGCTTGTTCTTCCGGATCAACACTGTAAGCAGCACCATTATACGATGCATTGGTATAATCAACATATTCTACATCGACATTTACGAAACCTACTATATCGCCGGCCCTGAAAGTTTTCCCTAAACTACCCAGAGCCCTCCATGGACTGGAGATACGATAGTCGAAAGTACCTTCTTCGGAGTCATAACTAAAGGTTTTAGGACTATCATCGACAAAAGAGTATACCATACTTGTACTGTAATCATCTGTAAAACGGTACCATGAGGGAGAATGAATGGCACCGGCCAATCTGACAGATGGAATAATTTTATACGTAAAACCAGCTTTAAAATTGATGCCAACACCTGAAGTGTTCAGTCGTTCGGTATATTCCAAACTTTTGAAAAGAGCTATTTCATCATCAGGATCTGATTCAGAATATGTTTTTAATTCTTCAAATGAAGAAAATGGTATCCCAATGGCAAAGCCCATGTTCATTCTATGTTTGTATTCTCCTGCCCATCCTAAAGTTAGTTCATTTATTCCACCACTTTGACTGATTTCCTGATTTTTTTTAACATTAAGATCCGGTTCCTGAAAGTCTGTCTCATAAAAGTTATCATTATCAAAATCAAAAATAGCACCGGTATTGTAAGCCGGGTAAGCTATAAATTCATCCAGATCATCAGGAGAAATTCCATTTGCCTGCTCAGCAAAATAAGTGGTAATGGAGCCTTTAGTGTTACCTGTTAAAGATATATTTCTTTGAAGATCAGCTATTCTTGAATACCCGATGGCAAAGTTTGAACTTGTCCAGTTTGATCCGGGATTTCTGGCAAACACAAATCCAATATTATCGAGTCCGAAGTTTGTTTTTTTGGCAACATTATTATTAGATGCTTCTGCGTCAAAAAAAGCGGAAGATTTATTGGTTCTTAATGAGGGAGTTAAAGTAAATTCCGAGACCCTGTAATCAGCAATTCCTGCAGGATTTATATTTATTACAGAAAAATCTCCTCCCATCGCTCCAAATGAACTACCTACCCCAAGGGTCCTTGCTGTCCCAACAGGATCAAAAGTCGACCACCTGACTACATCCGTAATGTTTTGACCAAATGACTGACCCATTGACAATAATAAAACTATGAATAAGCTGATATTTTTCATTTCTCATAAAAATTTTGGTTAAAAAACAGGGCCGAATAATAACATTATTATCACGGCCCGGTATATGACTTCTGTTTTAAACTACAGAATATTTTTTTTAATTTCCTCCTCCTTTTCTTGAGCTGCCACCGGATCTTGATGATCCGGATGAGTTTCCTGAACTACCTGATGAAGAAGATCTGCTTTGACTTGAACTGCTTCCGACACTACTTCTGTTTGAGTTACCGGAATCCTGTGAACTTCTGTTATATGACCCGGAGTCATTGTTTCTTCCGGAAGAAGAATTATTATAATTTCTGTCATTGTCAGAAGAAGATCCCGATCTGTCTCTTTTAGTATTTTGTCGGGTCTCTGTACCGGAGTTTCTTTTTGGAGACTCGGTAGGCTGAGTTCGTCTTTCTGATGGGTCATTTCTGTCAGTATTTACTTTTGGATTTTCAATCCTTCTGCTACTTCTGTCACCTTCATTTTGCGGTGTGGTACCACCACTATTATTATTCCTTTCAGGTTTGTTATAAATTCTTGATCTGGATTCTTTTCTGGTATCCGAAGCAGAAGGATCGTTAGAGTTGTTTTCATTTTTAATGTCACCTCTTAAAGTTCTGCCCGAGTCAGGTCTTTTTGTTCTTGTAGTCACATTATTAGACGTTCCTTCTGAACTTAGTCCCTGTCTGTCTTTACCGCCACTCATACCACCACCACCAACATCTCTTCTGGGTGATGCAATTCTTCCTTTAGTGGAAGATGATAGAGAGCCTCCCTTTCGGCTACCATAAATTTTATTTGAGCCGGTATCATACCCGCCATTCCAATTGTTCCAACCATTATTCCAGCCGGAATTGTTGTTACCGTAATACACATTTCCGTAATAGTAATTATTCCCCCAACCATTATTGGAACAGTTTCCCCAGGAATTCCATCCGTTATTCCAACCGTTATTACCCCATCCATTATTCCAACCGTTGTACCCCCATCCATTATTCCAACCGTTGTACCCCCATCCGTTATTCCAGCTATTATATCCATAACCGTTATTCCATCTGTTCCATCTGTTCCAGGGCGATCCGATATAGACATTCACGGAATTGTTATTGTAATATGGGTCATTATAGTAATCATAATCATCATACCACCAATTGTCAAAATTTGAGTAATACTGATTCACGCCAGGACTCTGAAATCTTCTGATTCTGGTGGCGTATGAATATTCATCATAATTTTCATATTCATCATTGTCATATTGGGCGTTGTCTTCATAATACTCATCATCACTGGCAGGAGTGTATTCTCCATTGACAGTTTCGTTTGAACCTGAAACACTCGTATTTCTGACAAGTGATTCGTCTTTACGATAATCATAATACAAATCATCAAATTGTGCCTGAAGTCCAACCAATGGCATCATAAATGTGGTTAGAAGTGACCAGATAATTAAGCGGGATTTCATGATATTAATTTTAATTTTTTTTATTTTGATCGCAATAAATATGTCTTTCTTATTATTTCGAGTGCAATTTATTACTTTTGCACCAATTTAATTGTTAAATTTCAATTAATGTTGTCCATTCGTAATGTTAAAAATTCTTTCATATTGATCAGATAATACTTTATTGTAAAAGATATGACGGCATTCGCCAAAGGAAAGTTTAATTATATGGACAATTAATTAAATTTTAACAAGTGCTCTGTTGAGAGCACTAAACAATCTGAAGTTTAAAACACAGGGAAGGAAATGGCAAAGGAGATCACGGGAAGAGAAGAGAATTATTCTCAATGGTATAATGACATAGTTAAAAAAGCAGGATTGGCAGACAATTCAGCAGTGAGGGGATGTATGGTAATAAAACCTTACGGGTATGCTATTTGGGAGAAAATAAGGGACCAACTTGACATAATGTTTAAAGAAACAGGACATGTTAATGCCTATTTCCCATTGTTTGTTCCCAAAAGCTTATTTGAAGCCGAAGAAAAAAATGCAGAAGGGTTTGCTAAAGAATGTGCTATTGTAACTCACTACAGATTAAAAGCAGATCCGGATAATAAAGGTAAGTTAATAGTCGATCCCGAGGCCAAACTTGAAGAAGAGCTCGTAGTCAGACCTACAAGCGAAGCTATTATATGGAATACGTACAGAGACTGGATCCAATCCTACAGGGATCTGCCTATCTTAATTAATCAGTGGGCAAACGTGGTGAGATGGGAAATGCGCACAAGGCCTTTTCTGCGTACTGCGGAGTTTTTGTGGCAGGAAGGTCATACAGCACATGCCACATCACAGGAAGCTATCACTGAAGCAAAACAAATGCATGAAATCTATGCAGAGTTTGCAGAAAAATTTATGGCGATGCCCGTTATAAAAGGTTATAAAACGGAGAATGAAAGATTCGCCGGAGCCGACGAGTCATTTACGATTGAAGCTTTAATGCAGGATGGTAAAGCACTCCAGGCGGGCACTTCCCATTTTTTAGGACAAAATTTTGCAAAAGCGTTTAATGTAACCTTTAGCAATGAAAAAAATGAGAAAGATTATGTTTGGGCTACCTCCTGGGGAGTTTCTACCCGTCTTATTGGCGGATTGATTATGACGCATTCTGATGATGAAGGATTAGTGTTGCCGCCCAAACTGGCCCCGATACAGGTGGTTATTATACCTATTCCGAAACCAGAGCCTGAATTGATTGAGAAAGCGAATCAAATAAGCAAAGGACTGCAAGCTTTGGGAATAAGTGTCAAGACAGATATTGATGATACCAAACGACCGGGATTCAAGTTTGCGGAATATGAACTTAAAGGCATTCCGGTCAGACTGGGTTTAGGGAAAAGAGATATGGACAACAATACTATAGAAGTAGCGCGAAGGGATACAAAAGAAAAAATGATTGTCTCTTTAGATCAGGTGGTGCCTTATGTTAAGAATCTTTTGGATGAAATACAGGAAAACCTTTTTAACAGGGCTAAAGAATATAGAGATAATCATTTCACCAAAGTAGATTCATTTCAGGAATTTAAAGATGTTTTAAAAACCAAAGGCGGGTTTTTGTCCTGTCATTGGGACGGCACATCAGAGACAGAAGATAAAATTAAAGAAGAAACAAAAGCCACTATAAGGTGCATTCCTTTGGATGCAATACATGAAAAAGGAGTGTGTGTCTATTCCGGCAAACCTTCTGAAAGAAGAGTAATTTTTGCAAAAGCATATTAAACGATTCACTTCATAAATAAAAGAGAAAATGACATTTGAAATAGAAGGAATACTTCATAAAAAATACGAAGTTGAAAACAAATCAAGTTCGTTCCAGACCAGAGAGTTTGTGATCACAACCGATGGCACATATCCTCAATATGTGAAGTTTCAATTGACACAGGAAAAATG
>JACMLK010000130.1 GCA_014379665.1 Saprospiraceae bacterium
TGACGGCCTTTCAGGCCTGTAATCCTGTATGTTTAGATTAAGATAAGGCTTACACCCTATCTTTTCGTATGACGGCCTTTCAGGCCTGTTAAGAACAAGCTTCAAAACTGATCACCTTTGAGGAAAAAAGGTAAGGTAAATTTCTTTAATTTTGTCTTAATGTAAACAGGCCTTAAAGGCTGTTGGATATTAACGATGGGTGTAGCCCATCGTTAATAAAACTCAATAAACAGCCCTGCAAGGGCGTAATCAAAAAGATATGGGTCATGTAACAGGAAAGGTAATTTTATTTACTTTTGTCTGATGGGTACACTTTATACCTTCCTTTCAGTTAATGCATAATGATGTTACATAAAATATCATCCACTACAGGCATAATAATACTTGCTGCAGGTGAATCTTCACGACTCGGCTCACCCAAACAATTACTTGATTTTAAGGGTAAATATTTGCTGCAACATATCATTGATGTGGCTAAGGATTCTCTTGCAGCGTATATGGTGTTAGTGTTGGGAGCTTATGCTGAAGAGATAGAAGCACGATTGGAGTTAAATAAAGTTGATGTGATACATAATGGTGCCTGGAAGGAAGGATTGTCGTCTTCTATCCGTTGCGGTCTTGAAGCCATGGTGCAAACCCATCCTGAAACAGAAACTGTTCTCTTTCTGTTGTGTGATCAACCATTTCTGACCACCTCTGTCATTAATCAGATCATAGCCAAATACATTGAGTCCGGAAAGGGAATCATCGCATCGGATTATGGTCAGGCATCAGGACCGCCTGCATTATTTCATAAAAGTATGTTTGCTTTTCTGATGCAACTAAATGGTAACCAGGGGGCAAAGAGTATCATGCTACAATTCCCTGAAGAATTAGCCTATGCTGATTTTCCGGAGGGTAAAATTGATATAGATACGGTATCAGACTATGAAATTGTTAAAAGGAACAATTTTTAATCATAGAGAATGTAGGTTAAGATTAACCCTAGAATGTCGATAATGAGAGATATTACGTAGAATGATTATTTTTTATATTTCCTTTGTTAATCCTCTATTTTGATTAATTTTGCTATGGTTAAAGTCAGGTAAAATTTATAATTCATTTTTCCTGTTTTTACAAAATGAAAAATTTCATGTCAGTAGTAACTGATTCATTAAAATAAAGCTCTTTATATGGCAATTTTCAACCTTAACGTCAACGGTAAAACACAACAAATCGACGTGGATCCAACGACCCCTATGCTGTGGGTATTGAGAGACCATCTTAATCTGGTGGGTACCAAATATGGCTGTGGCATTGCTTCATGTGGTGCATGTACCATTCATCTGGATGATACGGCTATGAGGTCGTGTATATTACCAATAAGTGCTGTCGGGAACAAATCCATCACCACCATAGAAGGACTTTCAGAAAATGGAGATCATCCTGTACAGAAAGCATGGCTCGAACATGATGTCCCTCAGTGTGGTTATTGTCAGGCAGGTCAGATCATGTCGGCTGCCGCACTGCTCAAAGACAATGCTGATCCTGACGACGGAGCTATTGAATCGGTTATGAATGGCAATATCTGTCGTTGCGGAACTTATGTCAGGATAAAAGCGGCAGTAAAAACTGCTGCAAAGACCATGAAGTAACCAGTTTGAATATATTCATCAATGCTCATAAAATAAAAATATGACACTCATAAAAACATCTTTTGGCAGGAGGACTTTCATCAAAAGCACAGCGCTTGCCGGTGGTGGTATGATGTTGGGATTTAGTTGGCTGGCTGCGTGTAAACCTTCAGGTGGAGGAATGTTATCCTTGCCTAAAGAGTGGTTCAAAATAAACGGATACCTAAAGATAGGGGAGAATGGCCTGATAACCATCATGTCGCCAAACCCCGAAATTGGCCAGAATGTAAAAACATCCATGCCTATGATTGTGGCTGAAGAACTAGATGTGGATTGGAAAAATGTGTTAGTGGAGCAAGCTCCTTTGGATATTTCTATTTTTACCAGACAGTTAGCAGGTGGCAGTCAATCCATCAGACAAGGCTGGCCGGGTCTGCGTATGGCCGGAGCCACCGCACGACAGATGCTGAAAGAAGCGGCTGCAAAAGCATGGAATGTACCTGTGGAAGAAATCACGACTGAAGCCGGAATGCTGCAGCATAAAACTGGTGGTCATTCTGCCGGATATGGAGAAATGGCTTCAGCAGCAAGTCAAATAAAAGTACCTAAAGAAGTCAAACTAAAGGATATAAAAGATTTCAAAATTATCGGGACATCACGACATAATGTTGACGGTCTTAAGATCGTGACCGGTAAACCATTGTTTGGACTGGATTACAAAGAAGAGGGCATGCTTATAGCTATGATCGCACATCCTCCGGCCTTTGGTATGAAACTTAAAAGCTTTGATGATGCTGAAGCGCGGTCTATGCCGGGTATCAGAGATGTATTTAAAATTGACGTTTTTGCAAATGATTATGAAGTCCAGTGGTGTGATACTTTATCATTTAATGAATTGGTAGTGGTAGTTGGCAACACTACCTGGGAAGTGATGAATGCCAAAAAAGCCCTTAAATTCGAATGGGAACCTATCAAGCCTAAGAAAGAAACCATTAATATTTTCGGAAGCATGGTAGATGTGGTCACGCCCACCGGACCGGAAAATTCTGATGAGCATACTGAAAATATGAAATCAGCATCACTCAAACCGGCAAATGTGGTAAGAAAGGACGGTGACCCTGTGGCAATTTTCAAAAAAGCAGCTCAAATCATTGAACGAAGTTATACCGCACCGTTTCTGGCTCACAGTACCATGGAGCCTATGAATTTTTTTGCAAACGTGACAGCGGAAAAGGCCGATCTTACAGGGCCGATACAAACGCCTGAATTTATGGAAAAATCGGTTTCAGCCCGCTTAGGGTTACCGTTGGAAAAAATAAATATCAACATGACCCGTATGGGAGGTGGTTTTGGGAGAAGATTATACGGACATTTTTTGGTGGAAGCTGCGGTGATATCACAAAAAATGAAAGCTCCGATAAAATTAATATATACCCGCGAAGACGATATGACCTGCGGTATTTACAGACCTGCCTACCATGCTACCTATCGTGCAGCACTGGATGAAAATAAAAATCTGATCGCATTTCATGTAAAAAGTGGTGGTATTCCGGAAAGTCCTCTGGCCGCCAACCGGTTTCCGGCAGGGGCGGTTGATCATTATCTGGCAGAAGACTGGTCATTACCTTCCAATATCAGTATAGGCGCATTCAGAGCTCCGAGATCAAATTTTATAGCCGGTGCGGAGCAGGCATTCATTGATGAAGTAGCGGAAGCAATGGGCAAGGACCCGATAGATCTTCGATTGGAGCTTCTGGCCAAAGCCGCCGCAAACCCTGTCGGAAAAGATAATGACTATGACGCGGTCCGATATGCAGGAGTACTTAAACTGGTGAAAGAAAAATCAGGGTGGGGCACAGCATCCGATGGTGTACACCGGGGCGTCGCAGCCTATTTCTGTCATAATACATATGTGGCGCAGGTATTGGATATAGTGATGAAAGACAATACTCCGGTGATCAAAAAGGTAACAAATGCTGTAGATTGCGGGATTATAATAAATCGTATCGCAGCGACCAATCTGGCTGAAGGAGGCATAGTGGATGGGGTAGGGCATAGTCTGTATAGTGCCATCACCATTAAAAACGGTGTACCCCAACAAAATAATTTTAATACCTATCGGTTGATCAGACACGCCGAAGCACCCAAAGAAATAGAAATTCATTTCGTAGAGAATGAGATTGATCCTACCGGATTGGGAGAACCTATAAATCCACCGGTGATAGGGGCCCTGGCCAATGCCCTTTACAAAGCAACCGGTAAAAGGTATTATGATCAGCCTTTCCTTGTCAAACAGGACTTATTAGGATAAATTGGGTTCAGACCACTTTTAGGATGAAGGAAATCGTATGATCAACGACCCATTGCTTTAAAATGAACTTTTCTACCTATTGATAAGTTAACATCAAAAAGGAAATAATGTCAATTATAAAAACTCCCCTGTTATTTATAGGTTCAAAAGGAGAAAAGCACCTATATGCTTTATATGATTCAGGCGCTAATTTATCATGTATTCATCCTGATGTTTTAGAAGGTCTGGAAGTGCCTGTTTCCCTGGGCCGAACCAGATTGGTAGGAACAGCTTCAGAAGGTCATTATATTGAAGTAAATGAAAGAGTAAGTTTAGACTTTTATATGGATGACATCTTATTATCAGATGAGTTTTTAGTTATACCCGGTCTTAGTGAAGAAGCTATCATAGGCTCAGCGACAATGCAAAAATGGCGCATTAAACTCGATTTCGAACAAGACAAAGCTATTGTAGATCCTAAGGTTGCCAAGATGCAATTAGTGTAACTGAGCTTTAAAATGAAAGCAAACGGGCACTCCTAAGATAGTCTTGATAGACTACTGCCTAAAATAAATTTAATGAAATAAAATTTCAGATATTAATTACTTTTGTATCGTGCGGGAGCATGAAATCAAGTTTGATTATAAGTAATGGTATGAAAGAAATAAGGGACATTATTCGAAGTTATCACGAACTTCTCAAACAAGGTAAGAGATGTGCCTTGGCGACCGTAGTTCACGTGGAGGGTTCTTCTTATCGTCGTCCCGGAGCCAGGATGCTTATATCGGAAGATGGCAGACTGACCGGAGCCATCAGTGGTGGCTGTCTGGAAGGTGATGCCATGCGAAAAGCCCTCCACGTCA
>JACMLK010000131.1 GCA_014379665.1 Saprospiraceae bacterium
AGAACACGGCAGAATTTCTTGTCTTTTTTCTGCGGAAATCAGCGGCTTCTGCGGGAAACAATTCGCATATTTCTTCAAGCGCAGGCAGGTTTCCCGCAGACTACGCAGAACACCGCAGAATTTTTCGCCATCTTTCTGCGAAAATCAGCGGCTTCTGCGGGAAACCTTTTGCGGAAATCACCGACTTCTGCGGGATATCCTCTGACCGGCAATTCATAATAGGAGTCGTAACTATAATTTTTACATGCTATGACTGTTAATTCGCATGTAACTTTTTCTGAAAGCCAGCCTTCCCCATTGATCATTTGAGCATATTCACCTATCGTCATTCCATAAACCACCGGGACAGGATGCATGCCAATAAAAGATCTGTAAGCGGTATCCAACACAGGACCATCAATAAAATAAGCATTGGGATTTGGTCTGTCCAGCACAATAAGTTTTTTATGATTTTCTGCACATGACTCCATGATATAATGTAATGTAGAGATATACGTGTAAAATCTGACTCCCACATCCTGAATATCAAAAACTACAATATCCACACCCTCCAGATCTACAGCGGATGGCTTTTTCTTTTTGCCATATAAAGAAATAATGCGTAATCCCGTTTTGAGGTCTTTGGTATCATCAACTTTTTCACCTGCATCCGCCACACCCCTAAACCCATGTTCAGGTGCAAAAACCACATTGATGTTCACGCCGAGCTTCAGGAGTGTGTCCACCAAATGTTTGTCTCCTGCCATGCTGGTTTGATTTACCACTAAAGCTACCTTTTTATCTTTTAGCATTGGGTAATAAAGTCCAACCCGCTCAGCACCGGTAATAATATGTAATGAGTCCTTTGACGCAACACCTGATTCGAATCCTGTTTTTACTTTTTCCGGTTGACAGGTAGTAAGTGCTACTACAAAAAGACAATACATCCAAGTATACATAGGCTGAATTTTATATGCTAACAAAACGTAAAATTATAATTTTTTAATATGAACATAACCAATGAATCATCATTTCCCAATGATTAACCCTTTCAGGATAATAAAAATCATTACTGTCAATAAGGAGAAATACTTCTCTATCCTCATCGCACCCCAACAAATTGTTTACTTTTGTCTTACAAAATAACATTTTAATTGTCCATCAGAAAATTATATCTTGAGCACGTCGCACAAACGAGTGAAATGTCTATGTGTCTTGAGGTCAGCCATGCCGAAGGAATGTATATTTACGGTACTGACGGCAAAAAATATCTTGACTTTAACTCCGGAATTTCGGTTAGTTCGCTTGGCCATTGTCATCCTGACGTTGTAGCGGCAGTCCGGAAACAGGCATCAACCTATATGCATACTATGGTATATGGCGAGCACATTCAGGCCCCACAGGTGGAATATGCTGCGTTACTTACAAAAATACTGGATAACGGTCTCACCTCCGTTTATTTTGTCAACAGTGGTACAGAAGCTGTGGAAGCTGCACTAAAACTTTCCAGAAAATACACGGGAAGACACGAAATTCTTAGTTGCTCAAGGGCTTATCATGGCAGTACTTTAGGCGCAGAAAGTCTGAGGAGTGACTATGAATTTACCAGAAATTTCATGCCATCCATTCCGGGAGTAAGACATATAGATTTTAATAATGAAAAACAATTATCCAAAATCACCAAAAAGACAGCTTGCGTAATTCTTGAACCGGTACAGGCGGAAGCAGGTATCATCCCTCCTGAGCATGATTATTTAAAGAAATTAAAACAACGATGTACTGAAACCGGAACTTTAATGATTCTGGATGAAATTCAAACCGGATTTGGGCGAACGGGATATATTTTTGCTCATCAGAAGTATAATGTTGTTCCAGATATCCTGCTAATAGCCAAAGCTATGGGGGGAGGGATGCCTATCGGTGCCATGGTAGCCAAAAAAGAAGTCATGCTTCATCTCGCCAAAGATCCATCGCTCGGCCACATAACCACTTTCGGAGGTCATCCGGTAAATGCAGCTGCTGCATTAGCTACGCTTAAAGTGTTGACCGGAACAGACTATATCAGCCAGGTTTCATCCAAAGAATCACTCATCAAAAGATTATTGGTACACCCTCTCATCAGGGAAGTGCGTTCTTCCGGGCTAATGTTAGGTGTAGAACTCACAAGTCCTGATTTGCTTACTCCGATGATAGACAAGGTGATCTCTGCTGGAGTACTGATTGATTATTTTTTATTCCATAATGCATCATTCAGAATTTCTCCGCCGCTTATCATTAATGAAGATCAGATCAAATATGGCGTTTCAGTCATTTTAACCGCTCTGGATGGACTAAAAAATGAAAAAAATATAGTCTGATGAAACCTTCTGTGCTGAATACCATACTGAGTTATCTGACCGAAATGCATATCGAATCGATAGAATCCGACTACAATGAAGTTTTGGATGTATATCTCAAACATGGAAGATACCAACTTTGTACTGCCAATGCCATCTATAGTTACGCAGATAAATATGCCAATTTCAAGGACAGTTTTCATATGATTGACCTGGACAAAGAAAAGATCGATAGTGTGTTGTTACTCGGTTTTGGCCTTGGAAGTATTCCATATATGTTGGAAAAAAAATTCAATAAAAAATATACGTACACCGGCGTTGAAATAGATGAATCCATCATTTATCTGGCTTCTAAGTATGTGTTGGACGAACTGAAATCAGATGTCGAACTCATTCAGGCTGATGCTTATCTTTACATATATCAATCACTTATGAAGTATGATCTGATTTGTATTGATATTTTTGTTGATGATAAAATACCGGATGTATTTCTGGGTTTGGATTTTCTGAATGCAACTGCTGAAAACCTGGCTGAAAATGGGTTTATCATGTTTAATCACCTATCAAATACAAAGTCAGATATGGAAGCTGCCGCAGCGTATTTTGAAAATGTATTTAAACAGGTTTTTCATGAAGGAGTTTGTCTTGATGTCAGGGGTAATCGCATGATGATTAGTGATGGCAGGGTAATTAAATGATTTTCTGACTCATCGGAAGAAGATCTAAGTCAATGATCAGATTTTATTGATGTATCTATCGGTAAATAAAGAAAAATTAATCTTTAATCAATATCTCACTTAAATTTATCAGTTTCCCTGATGGCAAATTGAATATTATTTTCTTCA
>JACMLK010000132.1 GCA_014379665.1 Saprospiraceae bacterium
CGCCCGGGTCAATCCGGTAGAGGGAGTTCCGCAGCCGATATGGAATTGATGAAAGCCGATCTGAAAGTTATAAAGGAAGGCGGTTATAATGCAATACGAACATGGGGCTCATATTCTGAAGACCAGTTGAAATTAGTGCAGCATTCGGGATTAAAACTTATAATGGGTATTGGCATTGATCCTAAGGGAAAATATGGAGACCCCGCATTCATAAGTGCCTGTGAGGACAAAGTAAAGAAGATAATGAACTATGCAAAAAATTATGATTGTATTATTACCTACCTCGTCCTTAACGAACCTCAGACGGATCATATTTATAAAATGTCAGGTCTGGCATTTGTAAACCTTATGAAAAACATGATGGATATTATTCATAAAGAACATCCGGGCATCCCGGTAACGATTTCCGCCAATGCCATGATAAGTGATTTTATAAATGAAAATATATTTGACGTTTATGCTTACAATTGTTATGACCACAACGAAGCTCAAACCGCCACGATGGGCTTCAAAGATTATATAAAAGGATTGTGTCAGTTAAATGGCTTAAAAAAACCATTTATTGCTACCGAATTTGGCTATTCTGTTTCACAGGTCGGTACACATTACTATGGAGGGAATACCTTAACTGAGCAAAGTACTGGCTTGATAGCAAATTATCGCGATTTGATTGATGCCGGCGCAGTGGGAATGTGTCCTTTTCAATATGCTGATGGCTGGTGGAAGGCGGACGATCCCAACGTTCATAATGCCAGGGAACCGGAGGAATGGTTTGGTTTTTGGGGATATAGTAATCTTCAGGATAGATTTGGTTCACCTCGTCCGGTTTGGTACGCTCTGCGGAATTATATGAAAGCATTGATCATCAGCCCTAAGAATAAAGAAATCTATATTACCAATAAAATCCCCCTGGAAGTCTACACCGATAAATACACCAAAAAAGTGTTGGTTAAACTGAATGATAAGGTAGTATATTCCAAAGAAGCACTGAAGGAAGGCTATTTCGCTGATCATTTAATGCTTGCTCCGAATGGCATTGAAGATATGGAGCTTTCTTTTGAGTTTTACGACAAAGATGATCAACTGATTAAAACAGAATCAATTCTTATCCTGGATTCAGAAAAAAAGTTTGATTTGCCAAAATTATCCATCGAGGTGACCCCCGGGGATGACCTAAATGCCGGTAAAATCGCAAGTGTAAAAATCCATATCGAATCGAAAGAAAATTTTAAACTGGAAGAGGAGCTGAAAGTTAGTTTCAACACCCACCTGGGTTGGGAAATCGGACCGCAAATGACCATTTCGCTCAAAGATCAGTTGAATAACAAGACGATAGATTCGGAAAGCTTCTTCACCATTCCTGCCAATTGCTGGATAGCGAATGCTTCGGCGGGAGTTACGGTTCGGTATGGTAAATTCACATTCAAAATTCACGACCAAAAACTTATTTTCAGGGGTGATTGGGCAAATGAGGTGGGGCGGAAGGAAGCGGTTGAATTAAAACGCGTGAACACGGCAGGCGAATAGTTAAGCATTTTCAGCAACAAC
>JACMLK010000133.1 GCA_014379665.1 Saprospiraceae bacterium
GCTTTGTGCAGCAAATCGCATGCAATACCTTGATTCAGATGAATTTGGCATGAAAGCACTATTAAAGTATTTCAAACTTTTTGAACATGGAAGTGGCACGATCAGAAATCTTTCTCAGTTCAAAGCATCATCTATGGATTCTGAAATAAATTTGTTTGATTACAAGTATACGATCAGCACGGGTAAAACAGCTCACACTTTTGATCAGACCGTTTTTTTTGTCAATTCCAAACTACTCGGATTACCTGAGTTTATCATGAAGCCGGAGCATTTCGGCCATAAAATAGCAGCGTATTTGGGTTGGGAAGACATAGACTTTGAACAATATCAGACTTTTTCGGACAAATATCATCTGTTAGGGGAAGACGATGCATTTATAAGACATGCATTTGACGGGGAGATTTTAAAATTTTTTAGCAAGACCAGCGGGTGGACTGTTGAAGCAGCCAATTATTATTTGATATTTTATTCACACAGCAGTCTGGTTCCTGAAAATATACTGGCTGATTTCTACAGATTGGGTATGGGTGTTTTTGATTTATTTAAAGAAGAGAATTGAAGTTCAATTCAAACTAATGTTATTTAATTTTCTTCAAAAGTCAATAAAATGCAGAAAATAATAACTTTTATCGGGTGTTTATTTTTGTGTTTCGAATTAGTGCACCTTAATGCACAAACTGCATGTGATTCATTAATGCTGTTTGATTTCACTTACAAACAAGCGAGAGATATTCGGATCACTAATGATATCATTTTTTACAGAAAATGTAATGATACTTCTTCACACGAAATAAAGATTGCCAGTAAAGCGATAATGGCCGTGATAATTGATGGTAAAATGATAAACCTTGAACCTGAAACAAGAACAAGGTGGACTTTTACCAGAAATTCTGATGAAAAAAGAATAAGCATTTTTAAAGGCGATAAAATTGAACTTAAACTTTCCAAAGAATTAAAACAAAAAAAAATAAAGGGTATCTTACAAAATATCAGCAATGATTCCATTTATGTTGTAGGTAAAAAGAAAGGGGTGATCGCTATTTCAAAGTTATCAATTGCTACTATTAAATTTTCCAAATCCGGATCGAGGGCCGAAATAATTGCTCTTGTTTCGGTTCTTTTTATTAGCGGAGGTCTCCTGTTTTTTTTATGGTTATCTACCCGCGATTTTTTTTCCAGAATAAGGGACGATGGTAATGAAGCCATCCCGGGATACGTTATGATTATACTTGGAATGAGCGGAATTATAAGTTTATTTTTTTTAAAAAAAGATCCTGAAATTAAAGATCCATTCAGTGGAAAATGGAAAATTGAGCATAACATAAATGAATCTGAGCCATAATTTTAATATAAACAATAGGTTGGAGTAAATTATCCGCTCACACCTATGATGCCCGTTTTCTGCGAAAATGATGTTGGTCATACGGCTGAGTCGAAATATCTTCTTTTCTTTGTACCCTATTCGTTCATCAACATCTATCTTATGCGGCTACCCATCACCTTTATGTCTTCTGAAGACGCCTTACAACTCATCAAAAGCGGTGACAGGGTCTTTATACACGGAAGTGCCCAGACACCTACCAACATGCTCAGACACCTCGCCCTTCAGTCAGAAAGGCTGAAAGATGTGGAATTAGTTTTTATCAGTGTATTGGGCGAAATTTTTGTGGATCAGCCCGGATTGGAAGACTCCTTTAACATCAATGCTTTGTTTGTCTCTGAACCAATCCGAAAGGACGTTGCAGAAGGCCGGGCAGATTATATACCGGTTTTTTTGAGCGAAATTCCTGAATTATTTAAAAGAAATGTGTTGCCTTTGGACATGGCGATCGTTCAGGTATCTCCACCCGACAAACATGGGTACTGCTCTATGGGAGTATCTGTGGATGTAGCCAGATCAGCCGTTAATACCGCAAAAAGGGTCATCGCGCAAGTTAATCCCAATGTTCCACGCACCCACGGTGACGGCTTGATACATACCAAAAGATTTGACGCCATGGTGTATTGTGAAGAACCACTTCATGAAGCCACTTTTGGCGGTAGGGTAGGAGAAACGGAGTTGAAAATTGGGGAACATGTGGCTGGTTTGATCGAAGACCGGAGTACGATTCAAATGGGTATCGGCGCCATACCTGATGCAGTATTGAAATGCCTTACCAATCACAAAGACCTTGGTGTACATACAGAAATGTTATCAGATGGCATCATCAGTCTTTTTGATAATGATATTGTGACCAACAGATATAAAGCTATACATCCGAATAAAATTGTCACCGGTTTTGCTCTTGGCAGCAGAAAACTTTATGACTATATTGATGATAATCCGGCATTTACTTTTCTGGATATCGACTATGTCAATGACCCTCATGTGATACGGCGGAATCCAAAGGTTGTTGCTATCAACAGCGCTATTGAAGTGGATATCACAGGACAGATCTGTTCTGATTCTATAGGCACTTTTCAGTTTAGCGGTGTCGGGGGGCAAATGGATTTTCTGCGCGGTGCGGCACTCAGTGAAGGTGGCAAGCCCATTATCGCATTACCATCAAGGACCAATAAAGGGATAAGCAGGATCGTACCTTATTTGAAGCAGGGAGCAGGTGTAGTGGCCACCAGGGCACATGCGCATTACATCGTGACGGAATATGGCGTAGCATATTTGTATGGCAAAAATCTGAGACAAAGGGCCAGAGCCCTGATTAATATTGCCCATCCGGACGACAGGGACTACCTGGAATCCTGCTGCCTGGAAAGATTTAAAGTGTTTTAGATTTACTATGAAATTAATAGATTTCCCGTAAATGGCCATTATTATATTGATTACCTTTGTGATTTGAGAAAACATGAACTTTTTTAAATCAATTCGTAATTCATTGTTCGATTGTTCATTGTTCATTGTTCGATTGTTCATTGTTCATTGTTCATTGTTCATTGTTCGATTGTTCATTGTTCATCATTCATTGTTCGATTGTTCGATTGTTCGTAATTCAAAATTCGTAATTTATAAATCATGCTCAGTAACAAACAAATAGCCGGCAAATTTGATCTGTTAGCCAAATTGATGGAGCTTCATGATGAGAATCCTTTTAAAATACGGTCTTACGCCAATGCTTACCTGAGTCTTAGGAAATTTGAAGGAGACCTGAGTGCAGCAGGTAAAGAAAATATCTCAGAAATACCCGGTATAGGAACTGCTATTGCTGACAAAATTCAGGAATTACTGGCTACAGGAGAAATGAAAACACTCAGAAAATATCAGGATATCACACCGGTGGGTATTCAGGAAATGTTGGGTGTTAAAGGCCTTGGTCCTAAAAAAGTAAAACAGATCTGGAAGGAAATGGAGATTACCTCGGTGGGGGAATTATTATATGCATGTAATGAAAACAGATTAGTAGCTTTAAGAGGATTTGGTGAAAAGCTGCAGGAAGAAATAAAAAACAGGTTAGCCTATTTTATTGATTCAAAAGGAAAATATTTATATGCCCATATCATAGAGATTGCAGATCAACTGATAGAAAATCTGCAGTTGAAATTTCCGGACTATTTATTTTCACTTTGTAGTGAGGTGCGTCGTAAAATGCCAGAAGTCATGGGAATTGAACTGTTAACGACTGCACCCAAAAGTGATATATTAGCCATGTTATCTGACATCGAACTGAATGATGATTCTGACCTGCTTCTTTACCATGGTATACAATTGATCATTTATGAAAGTCCGGCAACATCCTATTATGCCGAATTATTCCGGAGGTCAGCATCAGCGGAGTTTATCAAAGCTATTAATATATCGGAGCGGGAATATTCCTCAGAAAATGAATGTTTTGAGTCGGTCGGTTTACAATTTATTCCACCCGAATACCGTGAAGATCCA
>JACMLK010000134.1 GCA_014379665.1 Saprospiraceae bacterium
TAACGAAATATTTTGGCAACTGGAAATCGCCTTCCAAATACGAAAGGATCACAGATCCATATATGGCCATCAAACCTGTTGATGAAAACATCAACACCCCTGATAAACCTAATGCGATGTTTTTTGCGTCTTTACCGCTTCAGATAAATGACAGCCACCCTGACTACGCGGCCATGGTAATAGGCAATTTTATGATAGGCGGAGGATTTCTTAATTCAAGACTTGCGACCAGGATACGTCAGAAAGAAGGTCTCAGTTATGGTGTGGGATCATGGTTTCAGGCAAGTAGTCAGGATGACTCAGGAAATTTTGGCGCCTATGCTATTTATGCTCCGGAAAATAGAGATAAGGTTCAAAAAGCATTTCAGGAGGAGATCTCGAAAGTGAAAACAGAAGGATTTACTCAGTCAGAACTGGATGCAGCACGTTCCGGATGGATACAGGGTCAGGTAGTGAACAGAGCACAGGACAGAGCATTATTGGGTAAACTTGCCAATAATCTGAGACTGGATCGTGATATGAACTGGGACAAAGCACTTGAAGAGAAAATCATGAAACTAAGTGTCGCAGATATTAATAAGGCCATGTCCACCTATCTGGATCCTTCAAAAATGGTATATGTAAAAGCGGGTGATTTTGAGAAAGCTTTTAAAGAAGTGAAACCGTAGGTATATATTTATATTGATAATAAAAATGACTCTTTGAATTTATTCAGGGAGCCATTTTTGTTTAAGTATGTTTTGCCATATGCTAAGACAAATAAAAAAGGCAGTTATGAATTACATCATAACTGCCTGATCATCAGAGTGGGAGATGAGGGGCTCGAACCCCCGACCCCCTCGGTGTAAACGAGGTGCTCTGAACCAACTGAGCTAATCTCCCTGTAATTCTTCAAAAACGACGCAAAGATAGGATTCTTCTTTATTTCTGCAAATTTTAGCGCTTCAATTTAAAATTATTTTGCAGTGACCTTCTATAAGAATGGAGTAGCCGTGACGATTGCTTCCAGATTTTTCTTACCTACCTGGACAAATATTTTACTCCCCGGTGCAGCATATCCAATTGAAACGTATCCCATCCCTATCGGAACATCCAGACTTGGTGATTGTGTACCGGAGGTAACAACCCCAATTTCATTTTCATCCTGATCAAAGATGATATATCCGTGTCTTGGTACTCTTCTTTCCTGCATAGTAAATCCTACCAATTTTCTGGTTAACCCGGATATCTTTTGTTTCTGCATCAAATCCTGCCCATTGAATGGGTGGCTTTTCTTTAATTTTGTAATCCATCCCAAGCCGGCTTCAAGCGGGGATGTCGTATCGTCAATATCATTTCCATACAGGCAAAATCCTTTTTCAAGTCTTAGGGTATCCCGGGCTCCCAGACCACATGGTTTTATGCCAAATTCCTTTCCTGCATCAAAAACTGCATTCCATAAAGATGTTGTATTTTCATTAGCGACATACAATTCAAATCCTCCGCTACCGGTATATCCTGTGGCTGAGATAAGTACATTGTCTATACCTGCTATTGTACCTTTGGTAAATGAATAATATTTAATACTGCTCAGATCAATGTTGGTTAATTTCTGAAGCACTTCCACCGCTTTTGGGCCCTGAACCGCAATAAGCCCGGACTTATCTGATATATTGATCATTTTGGCCTCATAATGATTATTTGCAGAGATCCAGTTCCAGTCCTTCTCAATATTTGAAGCATTGACCACCAGCATAAAAGACTTTTCTCCTTCACTACAAGCTTCTTCTGTAAGCCTGTACACCAGTAAATCATCTACAATACCGCCTTCCCCATTGGGCATACAACTATACTGAGCTTCACCTATCTCCAGTTGGGAAGCATCATTGCTGGTGACGTGTTGTACGAGATCCAATGCCTGTTTGCCTCTTATGATAAATTCACCCATATGGGAGACATCAAATACACCCACACCATTTCTTACGGTATGGTGCTCATCCGTAATTGTAGTATATGAAATAGGCATATTATAACCTGCAAATTCAGCCATTTTAGCTCCAAGCGCTATATGTAGATGTGTAATGGGTGTATTTAATATCACTGATTTTATTTTTATAATTAAGAGTATGTTTAAAATTCCATCATTTGGCTGCAAGCGGCAATTTTTATTTTATCCTGCGTTATATTTTTTCGCCGTAGCTTCTGGCTACGACTGCAAAACAAGCCTTGTCTAAAATTAAAATTGATCGCTTTCGCTCAAACATGAAAATTCAAACATACTCTAAAGATGCTCAAAGATAATAAAGAGAATGTTTAAAATTCCATTATTTGTCTGCAAAGTCGGAAATAAATTATTGAGAATATTCTAGTGCTCTGTCCAGAAAAAGAAGTTAAAATAAATGGCATTTTTCTAATAATGCGCCATAATGGCGTATTTATTTTAGAATTTGCGCCATAATGGCATATGTCTTTATTGTTTTATGTCAAATTTAGTGTCATTCTTGGGATGGAACAAAACTTGTATAATCTCAATTGTAATTTTTATTATCTAAAACTTAAATTTTAAAACAAATGATACATATCGCTTGCAAACCCGGACATTCTAAAATAAACAATGAATTCAACAGAATTTTTGGTGATGTGATTCACAGGCCGGTAGGAGATATTCTCAATGAAAAAATCATAACCAAAACGCGTGCATTGGCTAATATTATGGACTATACTGATAGGTTTGTTATAAGTTTATCAATACCGGGCTTTTCTAAAGAGCATATATCCATTAAAGTAGAAGACAAAAAATTGATTGTAAACGGACTTAAGGAAGAAACCAAAGAGACTAAATTTCACTTAAAAGAATTCCAAATGTCGGATTTTTCAAGAAGTTTTATACTGCCTGATGAAACAGATACAGACCATATTGATGCTACATTTACCAATGGAATTTTGAATATCACTATTCTAAAAACTGAAAAATTGCAACCTAAGAACATTACCGTTAAGTAATAAATGATTATTTGTTAACCTTTAAATTCTAATATCATGAACGTAGTAAAAGTTAATCCATTTTTGCAGGGTAAATCATTTACCAATATCATTGATGATGTTTTCAACAGGAGTATTTCGGACTTGGTCGGGTCAGATTATGCTGTTACAAATCCTTCCGTAAATATCACAGAACAAAACGATAGTTTCACTTTGGATCTGGCTGCTCCCGGTCTGGAAAAAAAAGATTTTAATATTTCAATTGAAAAAGGGCAACTTATCATCTCTGCTTCCAAAGAGAATAAGAGTGAAGAGAATCAAGTCGGCAAATGGGCCCGTAAAGAGTTTAATTTTGAATCCTTCAGAAGAACTTTTCACTTATCTGATCTCATTAATACCGATCATATCACTGCTGAATATCAAAATGGCATACTCTCAGTGATACTACCTAAAAAGGAAGATGCCAAAGAAAAAGCATCAAAAACTATAGAAATTAAATAAAATCGGGGGATTTTATCAATACTGAGTTTTGCAAAGTATCCGGCCGAAAGTGGTCGGATACATTTGTATTATAATGCGTATTTGATCAATAGATTGGTGCCGAAGGCGGGACTCGAACCCGCACAACTTGCGTCATACGCCTCTGAAACGTACGTGTCTACCAGTTTCACCACTTCGGCTATTGAAAATTATGTTTAAAATTCCATCATTCGTCTGCAAGCGGCATTTTCGCTCAAACATGAAAATTTAAGCACTCTCTAAATGCGTGCAAATTTATAGATTAAATCCATTAAAAAAAGTCTTTGTGAAAGAATGTCAATTATTTTTATCAGAAACTATTGACTTATTGTTAAAGAACATTATCTTTGCGTTTGTATTATTCATCATATTATTAACATCAGTCAAAATTAAGCGCATATAGAGTATATATCTACACTAAAATAAGAAAATTTATTTAACCCAAAATGTGTAGTTATGCAGCTTAAGATGTTAAACGATCAGGAATTGATTTCGCACTACCTTACCGGAAATCAACCAGCTTTTGAAGTTTTATTAAAAAGACATAAAGATAAGATTTATACATCTATCTATTTGTTTGTTAAGGATACAGAATTAGCAGAAGATATATTCCAGGAAGTTTTTATAAAAATTGTAGATACCCTTCGTAAGGATAGATACAATAATGAGGGCAAGTTTTTGCAGTGGGCTATGCGTATAGCCTATAATATGTGTGTGGACCATTTCAGGAGATCAAAAAGAATGTCTAAAGTTTCTACCACTGAGTCGTTTGACATATTTAATGTCATCGAATGCAGGGATGATAATATGGAAGGTGCTATTATTAAAAGTCAGATTCACACCAGGTTAAGAGACGTAATAGACCTATTACCAGATGAACAAAGAGAAGTAGTCATCTTAAGACATTATGCGGATATGAGTTTTAAAGAAATTTCGCAAATGACAAGGGTCAGTATTAACACTTCACTCGGCCGGATGAGATATGCACTTATCAATCTCAGAAAATTGGTACACGAAAATGAAATGGTTATATAATATGTTTAGATTTCAGTTTAGAGAGTTAAGTAAATAAATTTTATTAAAACAACAACCTGAACAAAGGCTTTTGAAATCCTGATTTCATTGTTTGGTGTTTTAAATTGATTAAAAAGGTGTGATGATATATTGCACCTTTTTTTTTATTTTTATTCCTTTATAAGCAAATCTATTCATGGCAGAATTACTTAAGAACATATACAACGAAAGATTTTTCAGTACTTACTGTGATGCGCTGCAAATGGCCATACAGGACTTTGACAGAGATACATTTTTAGAAAATGTATATAGCTCCGGTTGGATATCTATGGAACTTAAACAAAGAATCTCTCATCTCGCACTTTATTCTAATAAAGTATTGCCGGCAGACTTTTCACAAAAAATAGCTGTTATTGAACATATCATACAAATATTGAGGCAAAAAGGTATAAAAGATCAAAATCTGGAGTTCATTTTCTTTCCTGAAATTATATTAACCAGTGCTAACAGTCATCTTTCGCTAACTATCAAAGCAATTGAAATCATTACTTCATTTACAAGTTTTGAATTTGCTGTAAGACCATTATTCGTTAAATATCCGGACGAAATGATGGCGCAAATGATGAAATGGTCCATACATGAAAATCAAAATGTAAGAAGATTTGCTTCTGAAGGGTGTCGTCCCAGATTGCCCTGGGGAATACAACTTAAACATCTCATTGATGATCCGACCCCAATAATTCCTTTATTGGAAAATCTTAGAAATGATCCATCTGAATACGTACGTAAAAGTGTCGCCAACAATCTCAATGACATTTCAAAAGATCATACATCGCTGGTTATTAACCTTTTTAAAAAGTGGAAAGGTGATTCAAATAACACCGACCGGGTGATAAAACACGGAGCAAGAACTTTGTTAAAAAAAGGAGATCCGGAAGTGTTGGAATTATTTGGCCATTCGCAGGCAACTTCATTTGCGGTGTCAACCTTACATATTAATAAGCGTACCTTTAACTTAGGTGAACCTCTTATTTTTAATTTTGAAATGACAAATGAATCGGAAGGATCTGCTATTTACAGGATAGAATATATCATTTATTTTATAAAATCCAATGGCAAACATACAGCTAAGAAGTTCAAAATATCCGAACCCCGTTTAGAGAGTAAATCAAAATACAGGGTTACTAAAAAACATCATTTAAAAGATTTAACTACCAGAAAACATTACTCAGGCACTCACAAACTTGGCATTGTCATCAATGGCCTTGTACCGGAACTTCTTCCTTTTGATCTGATGGTATAACCTTAAAAGATACATTGAATCAACATTAAACTTGATCAGGGATACCCAGTCTATAACTTCACTTTCTTAGGATTTCCTATCAAATGAACAGACAGTTCATTCGGATTGTCGCAGGTTATGCTTTCTGTTACGTGCATACTGGAATCATTATAATTTGATCCTGTAAAATTGACATTTTTGACGATATACTTGTCGGAATTGATCCCAGCGCCATTTGTGATCTGAAGATCTATCTTTTCTCCTGTGCCAATCATGGTCAGCACTTGTCTTCCATCAAGAGATATATCCATATTCTTAATATTACCAAAAAATTCAATATTGGTATCTTCATTCATATCAGATTCACCTTTACTCACCAATTTTAAGTTATCCTGGATAAAACCTTCTATTTTGGCAATCCTTACGCCATCCAGATGTATGAGTTCAAGCGAAGGAGTTTCAATAAGTATACGTATACCTTCCAGATTTTCATCAGTCTCGGCATTAATGGTCAGCGTTCCCTCAAGATTTTTGTGGATGATTTTTTCCAATATCTTTTTATTCCCTTCAAATGAGAGATTGGGTTTGCCAGCTTTTTTGATTATAACATCAAAACCTTTCTCAATGATAATCTTTGAATATGAACCGGTTGAAATTTCTTTTTTATGATGAAATAAGTCATTCCAGGTATCAGAAATCAAGCCTTTGGGTGTTACTGTCCATCTTAGATTTTCAATTTCTGAATAAATTTGTTCATAAGAAAAAAGTCCAGAATCACTCATCGATTCTTTTACATTATTATCCAATTCGATACTCTTACCTTCCGGTATATATATGACATAGTCAATTTGTTGATTTCTGAATTTTTTGTCTTTAGGTATTAACAAAAACTTTGAAATTTTAATTTCTGAACCTACCACTTGCACCTCGTTGGTTACAAATAAACTATTTTTTTGTGCTTCTTTGCTGTCTGTACCCCGACTGCTTATCCGCTTTTCGATATGTACTAATGCATCCTTAGATTTTTCTATTTTAAAGCGAACATCCCTGACTGCCCATTGATCATCATTGTCCACAAATAAATTTCCCAGTTGGAAACCAAAAGAATGATCCAGATTTTCTTCGGGCATCACAATTTTAATTTCATTGGCTGCAATATTAAAATCTGACGTGGTCGTGTAGTTATGAGAAGAGGAATATTCTCTGATCGTACTCATTCCAGCAAAAAGCGTTGTGAACAGAGACAAAAACCAAACTGTCCATATTCCTGTTCTTACATTTCTGTGGATTTTGTAA
>JACMLK010000012.1 GCA_014379665.1 Saprospiraceae bacterium
ACTAATCAATCCAAAAAAAACAAATCCAATATAATCCATGGCCTCCTGGTTGATCCCGTAAATGGTGGGTTTAATGATTCGTTCTATTACTTTTTGCCACATGACTTCATCTACAAAAGGAACAGGGGAAACAGCCCCCATACCTCCGGTGTTCAGACCGGTATCTCCACTGCCCACGCGTTTATAATCTTTAGCTTCGGGCAAAAGCAAATAATCTTTACCATCAGTCAGCACAAACACTGAAAACTCAATGCCATTGAGAAATTCTTCAATAACAACTTTTTCAGATGATTTCCCAAACTGACCGTTCAACATTTGTTCCAATTGGTTTTTTGCTGTATTGAGATCATTCAGTATAATAACCCCTTTTCCGGCAGCCAATCCATCTGCTTTCAACACATAAGGGTGGTTAAGCGTATCCAAATAAGCATTACCTTCATGTATGTTGGATTTGTTTACTTCAAAATATCGGGCAGTTGGTATGTTGAATTTCATCATGAATTCTTTAGCGTATGCCTTACTCCCTTCTAATTGAGCTGCGAGAGCAGAAGGCCCGATTATACCTATATGAGATGTTTCTACAGTTCTGAACGCGTCCGTTATTCCATCTACCAGCGGCGCCTCTGGTCCAACTACTACCAGATCAACGTCTTGCTGAATACAAAATTTTTTTATTCCTTCTATATCACTAACTTCCAAAGGAACATTGATTCCGCACAAAGCAGTACCCGGATTTCCAGGAGCAATATACAAATTGATGCATTTTGGACTCTGTCTCATCTTCCATGCCAACGCATGTTCCCGGCCTCCACTTCCAATGATTAAAATATTCATGAAAAATATTTAATTTAAAGACGTAAAAGTAATTTGTTTCAAACAGAGTTAGAATAAAAATTTATCACAAATAAGGATATTTTACATTGCATAGGAAAAGACCATCTGCCGGTACACTCCAATCATGGCCTGTACGCATCTTTTGTCCTAAAGCGTGTTTCACTTCTTCCAAAGTCAATTTCCCACGTGTTACATTCAAGGTCATACCGACTATTAATCTTATCATACCGCGAAGAAATCTGTCTGCAGTGATTTTATAGATAAACTGATCCTTTTCTTTCACCCACTTACTTTCATAGATTCTGCAGATCATGGTAGATACATCGGTATTCACTTTGCAAAAAGTAGTGAAATCATTAAATTTCATCAATTCATTGGCTACCTCATTTAGCCGGTCCAGGTCTGGTATTCCATAAATGTAGTAAAAAGAATGTGGGGAGAATGCTGATTTAATAGTGTGAAGGAAATAGTGGTATGATCTGGACGTAGCGTCAAATCTTGCATGGGCATCATCATGTACCTGAATAATATCATGAATTGCAATATCTCCAGGTAATATTTTATTCAACCTGAAGAGAAAACTATTTTTTACAAGATCGCCTATAAAATCAAAATGAGCATAATAATCTATGGCATGGACACCTGTATCCGTCCTGCCACAACCTGTTATTTGAATTTTTTGTCTTAAATATACTTCCAATGCCTGTTCAATGGTACTTTGAACACATTTTGTACCCAGGTGAGGTTGACTTTGCCATCCATTATATTTTTCCCCGCAAAATGAAAGTTTTAAAAAATACCTGGCCAATCAACAAGGATTTATGACACAAATCTACAAAATGTCCATGTAGTATTTATTGCTTTTATGTTATTTACTGATTGTTAAGCATATTGTTAAATACATGAACTAACGTTAATGCTTATTCAATTCCATTATGACCATAAAACCAAAGATGTCACTCAAACTTTAATGGTGCTCAATACTATATACTATAACAGGTCTTAAAATGTATATACATAGCCAAGGTGTATACCGGCAAAATGATAAGATTGCCTTATATTGTTCAGATCACCAGAAAAAGATGTCGGAATAACCCTATACCTGGCAGCAAGATATAGCCGGCCTATATGCTCAAAATCTCTGGCCACACTCATGCCTCCAAAATAACTTAATCCCAGTGATGGCCTGAAGTTACCTGATGGGATATTGGTATCAATGAAAGATGTATCAGAAGCCAATATATAACCATCTTTTTTTAATGAAACATTAAATAATATTCCTGCTTCAATACCAAAAATCCACTGATCATATTTTTTTTCATAACCTAAAGCCAAGGGTACATCTATCAAACTGAAGGAGTGATGGAATATCTTTTGACCTGATAATTTTGTCTCCTTTATGATGTCGCCATAAATGGTTGTAATCGTATCTCCGGTCTGCGATACTGTAATGGATATTATACCTTGTGTCGTATCCAATCTTGTAGCGCTGTATTGCAGTTTCATTCTTTCTGTCAGACTGGAATAAGAGATACCGGATTTGATATAAAAAGGGGACTTCTCTTTTCGAAGCTGAAGATATAAAGATGCCTGTAATCCTTCAAGAGATTTTTCATGCAGATTTCGAAGCTCAAAAATACTATTTACCTCGCCCAATCTATTTTCCAGATTTTTTAATGGTAAAAAATATCCTATCTCAGGTATGATCTCAAAATATAGTTTCCCTCTGTTTGAAAATGTAGGGCATATGATTTTATCAGTACTGATACTTAAGTTATTCTTTATTGTGGTCATCAATGGTTCAAATTCAGCATTGAGCGTATTTAAATTCAGAAACTTTTCACGCGTTGCAAATTCAATTGTGTGTTCAATTTCATTCTCTTTATTACGGATAACCTGGATTGGTGTTTTTTCATTATTTTCAATGTCAGACGATGAATTTGAAATCCTGAATGGATTTGCTTCTGGCAAAGGTGATTGTTGCTTTTGAATCAATATTTTTTTTAACTGTGAAGCATCTCCGGGTGCAGCATGAGGTGATGTTCCTTTGACATTGTTTACATCGGAAGAGATTAGTTGTATTGAATTGTCTGAAAGTGGGGCGTTTGATTTTTTACTACCTTTATCAAGGAGGTAAACAAGTCCTGTTTTTTCAGCATTTAAAGAATTATTTTGATTAAGAAAATATATAGATGATAATCCGCCCAATAAACCCACAGAAATGAACAGAAACAATATCCATTTTTTTTCTCTTTGCCTTTTACCATGTATATTTAGGATAAGGGCATTAATATCTACGGCTACTTCATCTTTACTGAGCGTATTAATAATATGTTGTTCAAATTTTCTGTATTCCATAATTATTTTTATTAAAATGAAGCTTCCCTGATAACATGTGGTTCTTCATGTTTTTTGATTATTTCAACTAATTTATTTCTTGCTTTACACAACGCCGATCTGGAAGTACTTTCGTTAATGGTTAAAATTTCGCCTATTTCTGCATGAGAATATCCTTCAAGTACATACAAATTGAATACTAAATATTGGCTTTCAGGAAGTTTTTTTAGTAATGCCATTATTTCTTCCTTACCAAGTTGGCTGTATATATCCGGTACTGAAGCATACAATGTCTGATCCGAAGCAACTTCTTCACTAAAATGAATCTGATGATATTTCTTATGCATGGTGATAGTGCAGGTAACCGCAATTCTTCTCATCCATCCTTCAAATGACCCTTTGCCCTGATAAGTATGGATAAATCTGAATGCATTAATAAAACATTCCTGTAATGCATCTTTTGCCAATTCTCTATCCGAAGTGTATCGCATGCATAAAGACAGAAGCCCCGGTGCGAACTTTTGCACCAGAGCATCCTGACATTTTCGGTTTCCCTTCTTACATCCTTGTATGATTTCTTCGAGAGTCACACTTTATGTTTCTTTATATTACTCAACTTTTACTTTTTTATATGCTATATAACAACCGGTATTTATATCCGTGACAACTACATAATATTCACCCTTAGCCAATATACCTGCATTGTTATCTGAAGAAATATCTGTAGTCACATCACTCGTCTTAAATACTTTCACAGGACCGGTCTGACATAGATAACATTCAGCTCCTGCGATCAGGTTTATATTTATTTTACCATCATTACATGTTGGACATGAAGTATGTACAGGTATTGCCGTGAGCCCGTCTTTTAGATGCGGCAAAACTACCTGGACTGATGTCTCACATTGATTGCCATAAATATTTATTTTAAAATTGAATAAACTCTTGAAAATATCTATGACAATAGGATAGGTTACATTTCCACCGACATTGGTTCCCGAACCAGAAAAACTGCCTTGGATAAAAGGGGTACTTGTAAAATTGTAGTTATTCGCGTTGCATGAAACGGGAGTGGCATCGATACTTAACGGACCTGTATAACTTATACATCCGGTGCCGGTACATCCATTAAAATCAGTAACTGTAAGACAATATGTTGCTATGGCTGAAGGAATTATATCTTTTGATGTGTTACCCCCGTCCCAGAGATAAGTGTAGGGTTCCACTCCTCCATAAGGTTGTGCTGCCAAGATACCGTCTCCACAGGCATTTCTTATGAATACAAATGGCTTTCCTTTTACTTGTTTGCAAAATACCTTTTCACAATTAGCGGTCACATCTGTCACTGTCACACAAAAAAGACCTCCTTCGACCAAAGAGTCTGCATTTTCTACTATCAGGGTAGCCCCTAATGTCACATTATCATTCCACTTGTAAGTATATGTTCCACTTCCATTGGAAACGCTTACGGTAATTTTATCATGGCAATCAAAAGCGATAGTACCAGTTAGACCACACCCGGCATCGCAAACATTCAGATCAACTTGTCCTGCATTGGGATTGGTCACTGTGATAGTACCGCTGGTTTCTGTGCTGCTGTTGTCAAACCCAAAAATGGAAACAGGTAACTGGTCCCCGCATAAATAATTTGTCAGATCAAATTCAAATGTACCGTCTTCGGAACTTTCAAAAATGATGGTAGATTCTTTTACTTTTATCACTGCAATACCATCATCCACCAAAGATCCGTTACAGTGCAAATTGCCTCTGATAACAAAAGACGGAACGACATTAATAAAAATATTATCCAGTACCGTGTTATTCTGAAATGGACCTACTGTGACCTCATGGATATTACCGATGCAATTATAATGGCTTATTTTAATTTTCAACACCTTTCCTTTGGGCATTTTACCACAGAATTCTCCATTACTATTTGTCGATCCAAAGCCTGTACCAAGACCGTCTACTTCTATTCTGATACCGATATTCACTGCCGCCGTACCATCTTCATATAAAACTTTTCCGCAAACATCCACTAATGGAAAAGGAGCGTCACAATTCCAAAAACTAAAATGACTTACCTCAGCGACATAGTGATCTTCAAGCAATCTGGCTAATCCTTCTTCTTTCCACCAGCCTTTATTTTCATCAAATGACCAGAGTTTGATCTCTGAAGGTTTGGTCGAAGTTACTGCAGGAAATCTTATAATGGCTTTACCTGAAGGTTTCAGAAGTAGTTCATTTCCATGGTCGTCTCTTAGTTCTACAGCCACCATACCCAGTGTACCTAATACAACGGTATTGCCATTGGCAGCATCAGCTATCAATCCACCAGGCATAACATTTCCCAACTCCGGGTCATTTGGATTAATATATTTGGCAGTTACTGAAACTTTACCAATATAGGAATTACCGTTGCTGGTTACAAAAGCGTCATTTGGAAAAATAATTTCAGCTCCACCTGTAACAGATACAGTTCCTCCATTTTCGCTTTCAATAATTTTATTATTGTCAAGTGTCAAAAGCTTTGTATAAGAATAAGTCGTAGCTGCTTCGTTGGGATATACCATATCAGATCCTAATATGAAGCCTTTTTTAATGACTTTAATGTAAGTTCCCTGTTGATCCATCCGCACATTTTTAAATACAAAAACTCCGTGTTTATTGGTTTTAATTGAAGTGCTGTATATTAGAACAGTAGCATCATGTACGGGTTGATTTTTGTCATCATACACGTAGCCTACTATGGTGCCATTGATTTCCTTAACTATTTTGGCTGTAAATACAGAAGTTATTGCATCATTAAATGTTGTTTCATCTTTATGACATGATGCTAAGAAGAGACCTGAAAATATTATAAATAAAAATAAAAATCGCATGATATGATAAATTACTTGTTAAAAATAAGACTTTAATTCCGTGAATACAAAAGTATTTGTCAATAAGAATGAAAACTCCTTAAAAACGCTCCCTTATCAATTCAATTTATTTTCTTTTACCATAACACATGCAGTGATTCAAAAATTAAAAAAGGAGGTAAAATTTATCTTTTACCTCCTCCATTTTTTTATAACATTATTGATGGTTTTTAACAACCATAATCATCATTTCTGCACAATAACCTTTCTGGTAATTACACCAGCGTCAGTATGTATCAAAGCACTATATGCTCCTGAAACTACCTGTGACAGGTCTATTCTCAACCTTGAATCCTGAACATTGCTGAATGATCTGGTCAGTACAACTTTTCCGTCCAGGCTTATCAGATCAATCTTCACATTCTGTGATACTTTTTCTAAAGTAAGGTCAACGTAAAGTTCTCTGGAAGCAGGATTAGGGAAAGTCGAAACCACAGCTTTGTCATCGATATCATAAGTACTAGTTGCTTGTTTGATATCCATTTCCAAATATACCGCTGATTGGGTAGGTCCATTTTGAACTATTTCAAATTCTCTGTCTGCCACATCTGCCTCACTGGTGCCTGTCAGACCAAACAATGAACCTGCATTTCTCTCAATATGCAAAGTATCGAATGCATAAGTGGTTGCTGCATAATTTGTGCTTCGATCAAAAGCTGAAAATGTTCTTCCGGTGTAACCAAGCAACTGATATCTCTCTACTGAAGGATCAAGTGGTGAGGTATGAGCCATCACTAAATAGGTAGTATTATCTTTGATATCTACTTCAACTCCATCATTCGGTCCACCTTCTGTATCCAATGCCCAGATAGGAAGCTCAATGACTCTGCTGTCAGGTATAGAGCCATCAATGAAAATAAAGTTTGTTCCTACCTTGGTTCTTTCTAGAGGAGCCGCTTCATTATCTCCGTCAGTATCAACCCATTCATAAACATCTACATTTATAAACCCGGATTCGCTGATGTTGGCGATATCATTTGCCAATCCAAATCTTACTTTATCAATAGTGAAACCATCACCTTCTTTTACAAAATAAGAATTACCTGCAGAATAATAGGTAACTTCTCCACCCACTACCCAAGGTGACAGTACATAACTCATATAATTTACAGGAGTCACTATTTCTTCAGGAAGAAGATTGGCAAAAGTATTTTCAGTGATGTCAAAAAAGAAATCAACTTTATTATTGGTACCTGTAGGTTCTTCTGTAGAAGTAATAATATAAGAACCATTGTATCTTCCGGGTACAGCAGGGGGAGTCCATAGCTGATTGAAAGGATCATTTTCCTGTAAACTACCAGCCACAAGTGTTCCATAATTATTGGTTAATCTTACTATTTCGGCATTTGCTTCATCAGTAATGACCACTTCCAGCGCTACATTAGTAGCATTTCCATTTCCTAAATTCGAAACATCGGCAAGGAAAGGCATTTCGGACACTTGTGTAGCTGGTACACGCAATGAAGGAGCTACGGCATAAAAATTTTCGTTTACTTTAGGATCCGCTTTGCTTTCATTGATCACCACAACGTCATCAATACCCCAGTAATAATAATCTCCCACGTACTCAAACTTAAATCTGATTTGAGAAATACCCTGAAATCCTACTAAAGCAAGTCTTTTTCTCTCACCGGATATCGCAGCGGAGTTTACAGGATATTCTGTATTAAACTGAATAGTATCCTGCCAATTTAATCCACCATCTGTACTAACTATAAGATAGTACAGGCTCTGAAATTGTCTTAAAGCCTGATGAAACTCAATTACAATACCTTCGATGGTGTGTCCACTAAGATCAATATTAGGAGAAATCAGGGCACCGGTACAAGGAGAAGGACAAGGACCTGCTCCAAAATTACCCTGTATACCCAAATTATCCAGATAGTCACTATTGAATTCCATTGCACCGTCACATGCACTGTGTGAAGTCATCTGAACTCCACCATAGGCACCTCTGCTGATATTACCGTCAGCATTGTATTCCCACGTATTTTCTTTGTCTACTGTCCAGTCATTCAAACCACCTTTGAAATCCCCTTCTCCGGGTAATTTTCCCCAAATGACCTCAGGACCGTAAGCAGCTTTACTTACACAGGTATTTCTTAATGTGACATTAACACCACCTGCTATAATATCTGCCCTTATCTTTTGACAGTCAGTATATGAAACCATAAAAACAGGTATGTTGACCATTGCACCATTCGTACCAGTTACCATCGGGAATGGCACCTGTGTGGCATTGGCAGCACTGTTACAAATAATGGCAACTAATGCACCCCGTGTTTGAGCTTTTAAAGCCTTAGATCCAAACTCTCCATCCACGGCAACTGAACATGCTCCCCTGTCAATAAAAGTAATCAATCCGGTAATATTATTGGTCGCCAAGGCACAACCTAAGGTTGCATTTGTATTGCCATCATTTACAAAAGCAGCATTGGCTGTGATGGGCGTGTTACTTTGGCTTCCAAAAGCTGCTCTGACCGCAAGGTAATCGCCTGCAATCCCTGAAGGACTGTTGACGGTAAGGGTATTGATAGTCTGTCCAATAAGATTGCTGGACACGAATCCCAATACCAGTAAAACTAATTTTGGTGTAAAAAATCTTCGCATAATAAAAATTTTAAATTTGGTTTATTGTTAATAAAAATCCATTTGCAGGTCGTAAAAGTAATGCTTTAAGTTAATATAGAATGTCTTTCAGGATACAATTTTGATTTTTTGTCCAATAAATTTAATAAAAAAAAGAAACGCAAAATTTTTCATTAAACTCATAGAAACATTCAATACAAAATAATATTTTGACAGTAATTAAAATACGTTTAAAATAGGAAGTCTATGTGTATAATATTTGCTTTTCAACCAATATTATTCTATCCTTTATTACAACGAAATGATTCTTCTAATTTGTTTCAGAATTTATTATTCCTTCAATATTGCAGTATAATACTTTATCACACTTAATAAATTCCTTACTTCGTCCCTGTTTTGTTAATTTTCGTTTTATCTTTAAGCCATCGGCTCGGTTTGCGATAATTCATTTTCCAATTCCCTCCGATTTATAGAAACTACTCCCGGATGCTCACAAACCTGACCACCGGCGGTATTAGCAATTTCTGCCATTTTTTCAATAGGGACTCCTTCAAGATAACATAAACAGGTTATACTTATCACCGTATCACCGGCTCCACAAACATCCGCTATGATCCTTGGTTTAGTTCCGAATATCTTACTTTGTTTACCGTCATTGATATAAATTCCATCACTTCCCAGGGTTACAAAAGTGATTTGATGATGAAGTTTTTCCCTAAGTAATTTGTCAATCTCATCAAAATCGGTGGTATGGCTACTGAATGCCTTTAATATCTCTTTTTTATTTGGTTTGAATAATGTACATGATTTATAAGCAAAAAAATTCTTATCCTTTGGGTCGACAAAAGTCGGAATTGCTAACTGTCTGCATTTATTCAGCATTTGGGTAATTAACGTTTCAGTCATCAGGCCTTTATTATAATCCTGGAAAACAATGGCATCAATTCGTCCGGATTCCAATATATGTACAAAATTTTGTTTGATTAGATTTTCATCCTGTTCTCCGATATCCTGACAATCTTCACTATCAATCCTCATCAGGTGTTGACTATTAGCCATGATTCTGGTTTTGACAGTTGTTTTTCTTTGATGGATGATGGTTAACTGATGTTTTATTTTAGGATAAAATTCAAACATTTCAGTCAAAGTCTTCCCTTCGGCATCATCACCAATGATCGAAAGTATGGTTACTTCTGCACCAAGCGACATTAAATTAATAGCTACGTTGGCAGCTCCACCCAATCTGTTATCAGTTACAGACATTTCCAGTACAGGTACCGGCGCTTCCGGTGATATTCTGTTGACATGCCCTGATATATATCTATCGATCATTACATCTCCTACAACCAGTACATGATGCTTTGAAAAATCAGGAAGGGTAAATTTTTTCTGTATACTCATTGCGGCAAAATTAACCAGATTAATTAAGAAGGTGGCCTATATCATTAGCAATTCTATCAGTAGCGCCTTTGTTTGATTGGAAAAAGGCATTCAATCCTTGTCTGATCTCATCATACGCTATTTTATTATTTTCCAAAAAATCTATCATGTCAAGCAATTCTGCTGCTTTTGACACAGTAAATGCCAGTTTTTGATTTTTCAGGGCTAGAGCTTCATTAAATTTTTGATGACGAGGTCCGAAAAATACAGGAATACCATACACAGCCGGCTCGAGAATATTGTGAATTCCATGCTGAAACCCTCCGCCTACATACGCGTATCTGGATAGTTTATACAATCCACTCAACATACCTATATTGTCAATAATGATGATATTGCTTTTCCATTGATCATCGGAAAACAGGTCACCAGGTTTTTCCAGCATTTGTCTTATGTTATTCACATTGCCGGAATTGATATCATGAGGGGCAATGATATGAATATATGAGGTCTTATTATGAATCAGTTCCCTGATCAGGGGTATATCGGATTCCCAGATACTCCCATACAAAATGACTGTCCTATCCCTGCAATAGTCATTCAGATTAGTCGGAATACCAGTTTCCTTTGATCTTTGAATGACTCTGTCAATTCTGGTATCTCCCACCACCTGATGATTATGCAGATGATGATGATCCAGAATTTCTGAAGATTTAATGTCCTGAACAAATATTTTTTTATAACCTGAAAGTAAATTTAAAAAGGGTCGGAATACAGACATAAAAAAATAGTCGTTTTTCCTGAATACACCGGAAATAAGATACACATTAATATTATTTTTAATTAATTCACTGATCAGATTCCACCAGAATTCATATTTTACAAATACAACTATTCGGGGTTTGATAATGCTTAAAATCTTTTTGTTGTTTGAAGGTAAATCAGATGGAATATATATTACGACACTTGCTTTGTCATAATGTTTCATTATTTCATATCCGGACGGAGAGTAAAAACTAAGTAAAATGGAAATTTCCGGATGATGCAGATGTAATTTTTCCATTAAAGGCCTTCCTTGTTCAAATTCACCCAGTGAAGCACAATGTATCCAGCAAATATTAGTATGATTACTTGCAAAATCTTTTAATGCGGCCCATGTCTTTTGCCTGCCACGGTACAATAAATCAAGTTTATGAGAAAATAGTCTTCCAAAATAAATATAAACATCTCCCAACCATACTCCTGCCGAATACAAAATAAACAATATGGAAGTCATATATTATAAGAATGGTTATAAGAGTATGTTTAAAATTTCAT
>JACMLK010000135.1 GCA_014379665.1 Saprospiraceae bacterium
CCGATATGAAGCTCGCCCGCCAATGGGAGAAGGACGCCTTTGAACTGCGAATGAAGGGCAAGAAGAATTATCTTTTCCTCCTGTGGTTTTGACACAACCATTTTTTCAATGATATCTTTTAATATCTCTTTGTCTGGATTTTTATTGTTTTGTAACCATAGGTTTAAAACATTGACGGTAAGATCATGAAAATGATAATAGGATCTTGTAGCCAGATCAAACAAAAATGTGTGTAGTTCATTTCGAATTTCAGGTGGCAATTTTTCCGATAAGAAATCTGCGATGACCTGGTGGTAATTTAAACTCAGCTTGTTCAGTATCTCCGTATGATAATGGTAGTAGTGCCGGACATACTCGAGTTTGGCAAATGCACTGGTATAAATATTGAGTGCTTCCCTGTATTGTCCCAATACTATACAGTCATTGACCTGATCCATAAAATCTTCAAGTACATGACAGATTGCCTTGACATCTGCTGATGATGCCCTGGTCTGATCACCTGCATGAGGCCGGATGATGGTATTGAGTATGTTTTTATATTTATTGGTATTGTCTGAAAGATCAATTTTTCTTGCAAAATTAACTTTCAGTTGGGTAGTAAATTTTTTATCATGTCTTGCAAAATTTTTAACAAATTTCATCAGATCATCGTGATCTATTTCTTCCAGTATCTGATTAATATTAAGGGTGCTGAGTTTCTGCTTTTTCTTTTCAATTTCCCGGATTTCAATCTTCTCTGATTTCTCTTTTAGTTGTTTGCGGATATAAAACAATCCTGCAATAATATGTTTGCAAATTTTATTTTGTTTGTAAAAGCTGCAGTCGCAGGATGATTTTTGTTTTTTTGCAAAAGGAGACTGAATCTCCACTTCATATAGCATGCCGTCTTTTACTTTGCAAACGTATAGACTTGATTCGATGTTTGACATATCTCTCACAGCCCCTTTTTCAAAAAGTTGTTCCGCCTGAAGCACCATATCTTCATTATAAATCAATTCAATCCATTGATTTTTTTCTGCCAAAGTGAGTTTTTTGGATGAAAAGATAAAATTAACCTACAAATGTATTAACAAGTGGCAAACTAATTTGTATTAGATAGGAACTTTATGCACAATATTTTTTATATTTGCATTTTTTTAATGCATAAATTGTTCGTTAAAGAACTTAAACAATTACATGACTTTTCAGGAAATAGGATTAGACGAGCGGATTCTCGAGGCGATATCATATATGGGGTTTGACAAAGCCACCCCAATTCAGGAACAAGCCATACCTGAAATATTAAGGGGAAGAGACCTGATCGCCTGTGCTCAGACAGGAACAGGTAAAACTGCAGCCTTTATGCTTCCGTTACTACATAAGATGGCCGTAGAGCCTCACGATGGTACAAGTACCTTAGTGATAGTGCCAACCAGGGAGTTGGCGGTACAGATAGAACAGCAAATACAGGGTTTTGCCTATTTTGTTCCGGTTTCTTCCATAGCCATATATGGTGGAGGTACGGGCAATGAGTGGGATGTACAGAAAAAGGGACTGGAAAGCCATGCAGACATCATAGTAGCCACACCGGGTAAACTCATCAGCCATATCAATATGGGCAATGTAAAATTTACCAAAATAAAATATCTGATCCTTGACGAAGCAGACAGAATGTTGGATATGGGATTTTATGACGATATCAAAAAAATCATAGAAGCTTTACCAAAAAAAAGACAGACGCTCATGTTCAGTGCGACGATGCCACCTAAAATGCGGGAACTGGCCAAGTTGAATTTGCATGATCCTTTTGAAGTGACTATTGAACTTTCCAAACCTTCTGCTGGCGTACTTCAGGCCGCTTACTTAGTCAATGATGTGCATAAAGCTCAATTGATCAATGACCTGATCAAGGATAAACCAAATTTTGAAAGCATTATCGTCTTTTCTTCCACAAAAAGAAGTGTCAATGATGTGGTGAGGAGTCTGAGTGGAAGAGGCTATAAGGTAGAAGGCATTTCTTCTGATCTGGAACAGAAAGAAAGGGAAGATGTACTGAATCGTTTCAGATCAAGACAGGTCAGGGTGATCGTAGCCACTGATGTGCTTGCCAGAGGCATTGATATCAAAGATATTGATCTGGTCATCAATTATAATGTACCCGGTGATGCGGAAGATTATATACACCGTATAGGACGGACGGGTAGGGCAGAAGCCACCGGAGTAGCCATCACGCTCATCAACTCCGAAGAGATGCTCAAATTTGCCGACATAGAAAAACTTATCGGAGCTACTATTTCCAAAATTAATTTACCTTCCTATATAGGAATTAGTCCTGAGTGGAATCCTGTCAGGGGTAAACGCAAATTCGGGGGACAATCATTCGGTGGCACTTCAAGAAATTTCAAAGGAAGACCAAAGAAAAAGATATAGGCTTCCGGTCGGGTAATCTGCCGATCGGATGACTAACAGGCATCCCATCGGTAAATGGAGGGAGTCATCCCTAATCATAGCGATGGGACGGCGGCAAGCCGTCCGATCGCCGATAATCTCCCGATCGGATGACTAACAGGCATCCCATCGGTATGCTGAGGGAATCTCCAAGGCATCCCAACGGTATATGGAGGTACTCTTCCTAATCAGGGATAATCTCCCGTCCGCACTCCATAAGATATTTCTCTTATCTTTACCTGAAAATCTTATTCATGCAATTTTACGATGGTCAGATTTTTCATATCTACAATCAAGGCAACAATCGGGAAAAAATATTTTATACCGAAGATAATTATGTCTATTTTCTAAAAAAAATCAGGACATATATATTACCACATGCAGATATTCTGGCTTATTGTCTCATGCCAAATCATTTTCATATACTGGTCTATGTTCATTCCTTGGAAATCAAAATGCCGGGTAATAAATGCCGTTCTCTCAATGAGTCCATAGGTATAATGTTGAGGTCATATACCATTGCGATCAACAAACAAGAACAAAGAAGTGGTTCGTTATTTCGTCAGAACACAAAAATAGAAGATGGCTGGATCGATGATGCCATCACATTAAATGGAAAATATAAAAAATATCTTTTTGCTTCTGACCAATCCTATGGACGGGTCTGTTTTGAATACATCCATGAAAATCCGGTAAAAGCAAAATTGGCAAAAAAACAGGAGGATTGGATGTTTTCTTCAGCCATAGACTATAAAGGATTAAGGAACGGTACACTTTGTAATCAGGCTTTGACAAAAATATTGCTTGGGTGAGGTGCTCCCGATCGGATGACTAACAGGGCATCCCACCGGTATACAGAGAGATCCATCCCTATTCTTAGCGATGGGACGGCGGCGAGCCGTCCGATCGCAGGGTATCTCCCGATCGGATGACTAACAGGCATCCCATCGGTATTCAGAGGGAATCTTCTTATAAATACGAATTGAAAATTCTTAAAATATTGGATCGAAGTTGCAAACTTCGACCATCGGCTATCGCATTATCCCAAGTCTTGTCTGTACCTCAACAAATTAATCCATCCTGCTAACAGAACTATTCCGCCTATCGGAGTGATAAATCCAATATTGGGTATATCCCACCCATATAAATGTTTTGTACTCAGTGTATAAAGAGAACCCGAAAACAACATAATCCCGATCAGGAATAACCAAAAACTAGTATTAATCACTTTGTGATCTGCTTTTCCTGAGATTAAAAAAATAAGCATGGCGATGATGTGGATAAAATGATAAAACGATGCGGTCTTAAAAGCTTCCAGTTGTGACTGGTCAAGATGTGGTTTGAGACCATGTGCTCCGAATGCACCGATACCCACGGCCAGGGCACCGAGGACGGCTACTATTTTTGTTTTGTTGTTCATTTGAATTGCGGATTTGTTGGAATTGTTAGATTTGTTAGATTTGTGGAAATGTAAATTGCTAAATTGTTAAATCTGCCAGTTTATAGGGGTAATATTTTTTGAAATAAGATATTGATTCGCTTTTGAAAAGTGACCACATCCCTGAAAGGCGTTGCCGGCCAATGGGGAAGGGTGGGCAGACTCGAGCACAAGATGTTTGGACAGGTCGATGAGTTGCTTTTTGTTTTTGGCAAAATTTCCCCAAAGCATAAAGACAAGATCTCTCCTGTGATCTGAAAGATACTTAATGGTGGCATCCGTAAACACCTGCCAGCCTACATCGCGATGCGAACCGGCGCTATTTTTTTCTACGGTAAGTATGGCATTGAGCAGAAAAACACCCTGTTGTGTCCAGGAAGTAAGATCGCCATGTCCCGGATGTACAAAATGGACATCAGATGCCAGTTCCTTATATACATTTTTTAGTGAAGGCGGTATGCTGACGCCTTTGGGCACCGAAAAACTAAGCCCCATCGCTTCTCCGGGATTATGGTACGGGTCCTGACCGATGATCACTATTTTTATCTGATCCGGTTTGGTGAGATTATAGGCATTGAAAATTAAATTTCCTGACGGGTAAATTGTTTTTCCTTCTGAAACTCTATTTTTTATCCGCGATGAAATTTCATCAAAGTATGGTGCCTGAAACTCATGCAAAAGTGCTTCGCGCCAGTCGGGATCTATCTTCACTAAGGCAGGATTCATGGCTAAAATATTTACAAAAAAGCTAAACAGAATTGCAAAATTAATAAAAAAACGATACATTTGCACCCGATTTGCAAGAATCAGTTAACCCTGGTTCCGTAGCTCAGCTGGATAGAGCAACAGATTTCTAATCTGTGGGTCACAGGTTCGAATCCTGTCGGGATCACTTTTTATAACGCCAAACAAGGTAAAATCAGCAAAGATTTCTTGTTTGGCGTTTGTTTTTCAAGGAGTTATGAAATTTTGCTGTCAAAAAAAGCAAAAAATACACCTGAAACATAGGTCACCATACAGACACCATTCACCAAAAAAACGCATTATCGGACACCATATGGACACCAGACCATTTTCTAAATATTGTGGTGTCCGATGTTGATCTATACTACTAACTATCAGCATTTTATAGGCAATATTTTCTGCTTTGGGCAACACAATTTATTCATTAATCGTTTAAACCATGCAAGACCCATGAAAAAGTTAGATTTTTTAAAAGTTAGTTTTATCCTTAGAAAGGATCGTATGCAAAATGATCTGGCACCTATCTATTTAAAATTATTACTTGATAGTCGGAAAGCGTACGTAAGCACAGGACAAAAAACAAAAATTGAACATTGGGATGAAAATCAAGGCAGGTATAAAGGCGCTTCAGCTCTGACCAATTCCAATAATGAACTGTTAGATAGGTTGAGACTGGATGTGATTCGGATCTATAATGAGATGAAATCCAAAAATGATGATGTAACTCTCGATGAATTAAGAATCAGATTGTCAGGTACCGAAGAAAATTCCCGAAAGTATTTACTTGAGATTTGTAAAATCTATAATTCAGGGTTTGAAAAGCTTGTTGGTATTGAAATTGGTGAAATTACCTTTAAACGTTATTACAACTATGCGCTCAGACTTGACCAGTTCTTGGCACATAAATACAAACTTAAGGATATTCCAGTTGAAAATATTAAATATTCATTCGGTCTTGAATTTGAGTATTTTCTCAAAACAGAAATAAAATTGCACCCTAATACATTGATCAAGCTTATCCAATATTTGAATCGGGTATTGGATTATGCGGTACAATATGAATGGATGGATAAAAATATTCTCTCAACTTTCAAGGTATCAACTGTTGAAACGAACAAAGAATACCTTACTCAATCTGAACTTGATGTCATCCAAAATAAAGAAATCAGTGTTGACAGATTATCAGAGATAAGAGATGTTTTTGTGTTCTGTTGCTATACCGGTTATGCTTATATAGATGTTGCTCAGCTGACAAATGAAAATATAGTGACTGGAATTAATGGTATGAAATGGATATACACTTCCAGACAAAAAACAAAACATACTTCCAATGTTCCGTTGATGCCTAAAGCAAAGGAAATTATTGAAAAATATCAGGAACATCCGGAATGTTTAAAGACGGGAAAACTACTTCCTGTAAAATCTAATCAAAGAACCAATACATATCTGAAGGAACTGGCTGATATTTGTGGAATTAAAAAACCTCTGACAACACACATCGCCAGACACACTTTTGCTACAACTATACTTTTGAGCAATGGCGTAAGTATGGAATCAACAAGTAAGATGCTGGGACATAAAAGTCTAAAGACAACCCAAATATATGGTAAGATATTGGAAACAAGGGTCGCATCTGAAATGGAAATGCTCTGTGCTAAATTTTCAGAGCCTTCGGAAACATCATTAA
>JACMLK010000136.1 GCA_014379665.1 Saprospiraceae bacterium
ATATCCTTTTTCCACATTAAGGTAGCTGGAATTTAGGCCAAATATTAAAGCCATCAAACTACATTTTCAATAAGGTTGTCCCGACGTTGTCCCGACGTTCTCCCGACGTTCTCCCGACGATCCTCCCATGATCCTCTTACGATCCTCCTATGTTCCTCCCATGTTCCTCCCATGATCCTCCGGCAATGATCTTACCATACTAGCACCATACTACCAGCATATCCTGACTATCTAAGCATCATGTTTTAACCCCAATAGATTAGTTTTGCTATTAATTAGTAATGAACAATTGTGGATTTCTGCTCAACTTTAATTAAAGACTATGAAGTGACATACAGATGAAGACACAAGCTATGATGTATTGCTTTTGCTTTCGTTCATGAGAATGTTAATCTCAGCCGATAGTCCCTCAAACATCATGAGGGATTGCTTTTAACAGGGCAGAATCGGATTGATTTATCAGGCCAGGTAGCGGTCTGACCAGGACACCGGGTTTCGTCCATCAAGTGGTCACATCATCTCGCTCAATACACCTTCTTTAAGAGAAAATGGTGATACCATGATCCTTGTAGGATTGATATAGTCGGTTATAACCTTCTTAAGAACCATCCCGACCACTATCAGCTTAACCCTTTCCGCGGGCAGACCTTTAAGGTTTTCTCTTTCTTTAAAATCAGCATTGATTATTTTTTGGTATATAGCTGAAAATTCCGGCATAGATATTTCACTTATCTGAGTTTCATCTGTGATTTTTCCCGACATACTTTGTAATACTTCAAACGATCCCGAGGCACCGATGATAGAATCTACTTTATATCCCTGCATTAAATCCAGCATATCACCTATGGTATGCTCAATGTGATTTTGCAAATTATAAATTGAAGGCCTTCCCATAGGTTCTTCATGATGAAACATTTCATGCAATACACCCACACCAAGCGTATAACTTTGAGCCCATATCTTATCACCATCATGAATGAGGATAAATTCAGTACTTCCTCCTCCGATATCCATGATAAGGTGGGTACCCATTCGCATTTGCTTTTGAAGCATGATGCCTTTATATATATAGGTTGCTTCCGCGTAACCTTCAATAATTTCTATTTCAGCACCCAGAATTTCTTCAGCTTTCGCAATAAATTCATGTCTGTTTATAGCTTTTCTCAATACCTCCGTACCAACAATACGAAGGTTTTTCACTTGGTGATGATCAAGGATTTGTTTGAATTTGGTTAGGGTATCAAGCCCGTACTTTAATTTTTCTTTTTTAATTTTATGGATTCCCCCGTCAGAAAGTCCTGTAAATACTCTTTCCCTGCATTCAGTTTCAAATATCCGATCTTTAGTCACGTTCACAATCAGAAGGTGAAAAGTATTGGAACCCAGATCAATGACAGCAATTTTTTTCATGTCACCTACATAAATGATAATTTTTATTGTTGATTCATAGAACCACGTGCCTGTTGAGCCATGTGTGCATAAAACTTTACTCCTGCTTCAGTCATATAATTCGCAAACATGGGTTTTTTGTCTTTTCCTATAAATACATAAAATTTACAGTTATTAGTCAGATATACATCAACATCATAGACTATCTCTCCTTTTATATGAAAAAACTTCCTACCAATAGATTTACATTCTTTGGGAATATGACCCAAAGGTTTGGTATAATCTATAAAACTGATGTTCTGATCTATACTGGGATCTTCAGCCTGACTTATACTAAATGGGAGCGTATGAAAAATATAGTCAACATAAGTACATTCATTTAATAATCTGATTAACACTTCTTTGGGAACTCCGGGTATCTCAGGTCCTTTATTAACCGACACACTTTCTTCAGTCTTATTATTGGCAGTTTCATCCGGAAGTTTTGATTTATTTCTGCAACCAAAAACCAATGATAGTAATAAGAATAACATTATAAATTTTGAATTTCGCATTATTATATTTAATTAAAATTAATCTAAAAACTGAATTCTGTTCTCAAGGTCAGGAAATAACTTAGTAAGGTACTCTGACTTGCAGACGGATCCCTATACATTTTTTGTAAGGAAGTAGTATATCTTATCGAAACCCCGATTCTGCTGCTAAAATTAAGACCGACTCCAACTAACCAGCTTACATCATGTTTCCTGAAAAAAGACTCTTCGAAACCCGAAGCTTCAATTCTGAAGAGATAACCATAAGAGAAACCACTTTCTACCCTTACTTTATAATAAGATTTATCCTCAATATACCAATCTCTCAGACTGAATACCACAGGAATTTCAAAATAATTCAACACAATTTTATCACCAGGTTCATTGTTGAAGAAGTTTAAAGCAGACCCTCGTTGACTGTAAAGCATTTCAAGTGCAAAATCATAACTTTTATCTGTTACATATGATAGTCTCCCTCCTAAACTAAGACCTAATTTATTGAAACCATATAGGTTGTCACCATCGATTTGTGATGCATTAAGACCTACCAACCCCGTAGCTTTGAAACCCTGGCACCATGATTTAAATGGTATGAACATAAAAAGCACCATTATCACATTTACAATTTTCTTCATTCTATTTATTTTAATTACACTTCGTATGAACTTGATTAGCCATAAAAAATTGTTGCAGGATTTAATAAATAATGATTCTTAAATATTCAATTGCTATATTTGTACTGCAAAATTATAATTTATTACCAAATACCATGAATAAACATAATAAACCAACACTTATTAAATTGGAACAAATTTTAAAGGAAATGGATTATATATTGAGATATGAAAAAGGAAATTTTGCTTCAGGATATTGCATTGTTGAAAATAAAAAGGTGGTGGTTATCAATAAATTTTTTGATATTTCGGGCAGGGTAAATATTATACTTGAAATACTAGAAATAATGCTGGACAATGATCAGATTTTATCTGACAAATCAAAGCAATTCTACAGAAACTTATTAAAAACAAATGAAACTGCCATTAAATTTAATATCTGAGTACCTATTAAAACCAAATTGAAACTTGAAAATTACAATTTTAGGTTCAGGAACTTCACAAGGCGTTCCCGTTATTGGTTGTAATTGCAACACCTGCATATCGGATAATCCAAAAGATCACCGATTGAGGTCATCGGTACTCATTGAATCGAAAGGCAGAAATATACTGATTGATATAGGACCGGATTTTCGTCAACAGATGCTGACAAATAAAGTCAATCATATCGATAGTATATTACTAACACACGAACATAATGATCATGTGATTGGTCTCGATGACATCAGGCCATTTAACTTTAAGCAAAATCTGGACATGCCTGTTTACGCGCTGGACAGAGTGCTTAATGATTTAAGTAATAAATTTGGTTATATATTTAATGACAGTCCTTATCCCGGGATACCTCGCATTGTGAGGCACCCTCTGTCATTTAATGTTGATTTTGTCTTATTCGATGACATAATCATTACACCAATCAAAATTATGCACGGGACATTACCAATTCTTGGGTTTAGAGTGGGCAATTTTGCTTATATCACTGATGCATCACTTATTGAGGAGCAGGAAATGAGTTTATTGGACGGATTGGATGTATTAGTTTTGAATGCCTTACAATATCGTCACCATTATTCACATTTCACTTTCAGGGAAGCTTTGGATGTTGCAAATAAAATAAATTCAAAAGCAACTTATTTGACGCATTTATCACATGATTTGGGACGTCATGATGATCTGTTGAAAATTATGCCTGACCATATTTTCCCTTCATATGATTCTTTAGTGATTCATATTAATTAGTGCATTTGGTTTTCTTGAATCATCTTCATTGCCTTGATATGCTTAGACACCATTTTCTAACATTAAATTTTTTTTTAAAACAAATAGTCTGTATTATTGTAATTAATATAGTGAAAAGTAAACGCAAATGCGACAATTGATTATTGCATTTTTATTATTAGTGGGTAATACTTGTGTGAAAGCACAGCAAAGACCTCAGTTTACTCAATATATGCTTAACAAATACTATGAAAATCCTGCTTATGCAGGGCTGGAAAGGTCATTAAGTATCTTTACAAGTTACAGAGATCAATATAGTTTATTGTTGGGGAATCCCAGAACTTTTTATCTGGGGGTCGATATGCCTTTTTATTTATGGAACGGGGCGTTGGGTTTTGCAATTTATAATCAGAAAAGTGGTATTTTAAGTAATACAAACATCAAGGTATCCTATAATTATGTGACCGGAACGTCTTACGGATTTTTTTCTTTTGGAGGTAGGCTGGGTATGGATTTTATGAATATTGATGGCAATGCCATTATTACCCCGGACGGTTCATATGAAGGAGTATTCGATCATAACGATCCTTTCCTTGAAGTTGTAAAATTTTCGGGTGCAGGTTTGTCATGGGAACTTGGTGCTTTTTTTATGGGTAAGGATATACAGGCAGGAATCAATTTGATTGATTTGCCATCACATAGTTTCAAATTTGGTAACAGTACCTTTAATAAATCGTTTGTAGGCAATTCATATTTTCAGTACAGATATTTTTTAAATGAAGAGCTGGAATTGATACCTTCATTTATGATTAAGACAGATATATCGGTCACCCAAATAGATTTAGGGATATTGGGTAGATACAGAGACAATTTATTTGGGGGAGTGAATTTTAGAGGATACAATTCAACTTCAATTGATGCATTATCTTTTATCATCGGTACCAATATGGGAAAGAAATATAAGATATCTTACAGTTATGACTTTGGCTTGTCTGATTTGAGTGATGTAAACCAAGGGACTCATGAAATAATGTTATCTTATAATTTGCAAAAATTGATAGGTATTGGACTACCGCCAAAAATCATTTACAACCCTAGAGATTTATAATTATACGGTGTAAAAAGAGAATATATTTTTAAATTACTATAATGGTGAACTATATTAATGGAGGATTATTAGTGGTTTATTCACCATTTTTTTAAAATATAATATCCTGGAATATCAAAATATCAAATTATATTGCTTAGTGAAAACATATTTATTTTTGTAATTTAAGATCTGAATTTTATTTTGTTTTCATGGCAATATTTGGACAAAATTATCGTTATACATCTGCTAAAGAGTTTTTCAAGGATAAAATTATTTTAAAAAACGAATTTAAAATAGTTGCAGTTTTAAAATAGTAAATTATCTTTACGGCGCTTTATTCCAAAGCCCATCTTGTTTATAGGTAAAATCGCTAAAAGAAAATGAAAAGTATATCAAGTTTAAGTGTCTTATTATTTACCATCATTCTCATCTCTTCTTGTGGAAAACAAGAGTCAGGACAACTGACAGGAGTTCAGGACAGACCTAAGTGGGGAGGTTTTAATCCATTTGGTATGGTATACGTGCCGTCCGGGACATTAACAATAGGTCAAAGTGATCAGGATGTTTTTTATACATACACCCAAAGACAAAAATCTATATCCATTTCCGGTTTCTTTATGGATGATACTGAAATTACAAATAATGAATACCGTCAGTTTGTCGATTGGGTTCGTGATTCTACAGCTCACGAGGTTATGGGTAACAAAAAGGAGGACGATTTAGGAAATGAAACGATTGACTGGGAAATGGAACTGGATTGGACTGATGAGACATTGGGAGAAATGTATTACGAAGGAGACATGGCATTTGAAGGGAAAAGAGAGCTTGATTATGCTGCACTCAAATACAAATATCAATGGATAGATTGGCAGAAGGCAGCTCATGACAAAACTGCAACAAGAAAATCAATTATAAATAAGGCTGAAGTAACCGTATTTCCTGATACATTATGTTGGATCAGAGATTTTACCTATTCTTATAATGAACCACAAACGAGAAATTATTTTTGGCATCAGGCATTTGATGATTATCCGGTGGTTGGGGTGAGCTGGAAACAGGCTACAGCCTTTTGTCATTGGAGGACAAAATTGTGGAATCAGTACAAATCTGAAGAACCAAATACAGAAGTATTCAGATTACCTTCAGAAGCAGAATGGGAATATGCTGCCAGAGGAGGCCATGATATATCGCCATATCCGTGGGGAGGTCCATACATAAGAAACGCCAAAGGATGTCTTTTAGCCAATTTTAAACCTGGCAGAGGTAATTATCCTGAAGATGGGGGTTTACATACTGTAAAAGCTGATGCTTATTTCCCAAATGATTATGGCCTTTTTTGCATGGCGGGTAATGTGTCTGAATGGACATCCTCTGCATTTCATGAAAATGCATATGATCATGAGCATGATCTAAATTCAGATTACAGATATGATGCAGCAGATACCGATCCGGAAGCATACAAGAGAAAAGTAATCCGTGGCGGTTCATGGAAGGACATTTCTTACTACTGTCAGACAGGAACAAGAAGTTGGGAATTTCAGGATACTACAAAATCATATTTAGGTTTCAGATGTGTTATAACCTATCTGGGCAGATCTGTAAATGATTTTTAATACATCTTTTATTTTAGGCTAAAGTAAGAGAGAAAGATGTTATTTCGTCTGACTCTCGCAAGAATATCAATTTATTATTTAACAAATCACAAAATTTAATTCACAATGAGTTTATTCAAGTCACCTACATTTAAATACACCAAAAATTTGCTTATTGGTCTTGGAGCTTCTGTAGTCATGATTGGAGCCCTTGGTAAAATCAATAGTGAGCCTTGGGGAGGAACCTGGATCACTATAGGTTTGATGGTTGAAGCATTTTTATTCGCCATGCTTGGTATAATGGGACCGGAGAAAGATTATTATTGGGAAAAATTGTATCCGGGTTTGGATCAGTACAGTTCTCATCTTACACCTTTGACAGCAGGAGGTACCACTGGTCCTTCACGCTCTCTGAATGCAGAAGTAGTGGAAGGTAAATTATCCGGCATGCTGGGTGAATTACAATCTGTTGCAAAAAGCCTTGGATCACTGAAAGCACTTCAGGAAGTGGATTTTACCCAGACAGGAGAACAATTGAAAACAGCAAATAATTTTTATTCAAGAATGAATGATGCAATTTCCGCTTTAAATGACAGTGTGGAAGATACCAAACAGTATCAGGCACAATTGGCAAGTCTTAGTAAAAATCTTACTTCATTGAATGCAGTGTATGGAAATGTACTGTCTGCATATCAGGTGAAATCATAAGAATTATTAAGAAATTTATTTTTAAACAGTTAAAAAAATAAAAAATGTCAATACCTAAGGAACCGCGGCAGTTGATGATCAATGTAATGTATCTTGTACTGACCGCATTATTGGCACTAAACGTCTCAGCCGAGATCTTTAACGCCTTTGAAATGGTGGATAAAGGTCTTATAAAAGCAAATGACGCTTTGGATTCAGCCAATAAAGATATTCCTGCTGCCATTAAAAAAAGTGCTGCAAAAGGACAGCAATTCCAGACCTATGCAGACAGAGTGGATAAAGTAGGTGAAATTTCTATTGCAGGAACAGCATATCTGAAAACAATCATGGATGCAGTGATAGATGAAGCAGGAGACAGGAATAAACAGCATGATGATGGCGATTATATTATGGCTTTTGGAAACAGAGAGTTGAAGGGAAAAAGAGATTATGATGCTACTACCAGATTGCTTGTTGGAAGTGGGAAAGGAGAAGAGATGAAAGCCGAAATGATCAGTATCAAAAATAAATATCTTGAACTTATTGATGAGGCTGACAGAGCAGATTTTGCCACCAGACTTCCTATTGTAATAGATGAAGATAGTTGGAAGAAGTCTGCCAACAAAAAGAAAAACTGGGCTGACTTTACATTTGGCCATATGCCTTTGGGAGCCTGTATGCCTATCTTTTCTAAATTTACAAACGATATTAAAAGTTCTGAAGCTGCTGTTCTCAATTATTTAGCAGGTAAAGTAGGTCTTACTGATGAAGTGGTATTAAACAAATTCAGAGTGGTATCAGCACCTACGAAATCATATGTGATTAAAGGAGAAAAATTTGAAACAGAAGTGTTTCTTTCGGCCGCTGCGGATCAAACAAGTAATACAGGAATTTCAATTTCTGTGAACGGAGCTAGATTATCAGTTGATAGTGAAGGTTCTGCAAAATGGACTCAAAATGCCACTGAAGTTGGAGTTAAGAAGTATGAAGCAGTTGCCAGTGTTACCAACCCGGTGACAAAGGAAACCAATCAATACCGTCAAACTTTTGAATATGAAGTAGGAGAAAGATCTGTGACTATTTCTGCATCTAAAATGAACGTATTTTATATTGGTGTAGATAATCCGGTAGAAGTTTCTGCTGCAGGAGTTCCTTCTGCTCAGATAAAAGTGAGTATGACAGGTGGAGATATCAGTAGGAATGGTGATGGTACGTACACAGTACGGGTGCCGGGACCTCCGGGTAAAGCTTTAATTACTGTTACTGCTCCGGGTATGTCAGGTTCCAAAGAATACAGGGTTAAGAGAATTCCTGATCCGGTGCCGATGTTGGGTGGAAAAGAAAGAGGTGGTAGAGTAGGTAATGGTACTTTCAAAGGTTATAGTGGTTTGATTCCGATCCTTGAAAATTTTGATTTTGAAGCCAGATGCAATCTGGCTGGTTTTACATTGGTAAGAGTGGCAAAGAGACAGGATCCTGAGTATTCTCCGAATAAAGGAGCTAAAATTGATGGACCCGCTGCGGCACTTCAGGCAAAAGCAAACCCAGGAGACAAATTTATTTTCCAGGATATACGTTGTAAATGTCCGGGTGATGTAGCAGACAGAAATCTTGGACAACTTGTGTTCGATATTCAGTAAAAACGTATTTAAAATTTAATTCTAATGAAGTCGTTTCTTAATTTTTTTGGATTGGTTTTCATCTTAATGATGTCAACATATTCTTTTTCACAACAAGGTGCAGAAGAAATTAAAACGGAATCATCCACACCTGTTGAGGATATATTTGTTGATGATTTGGTAAGAAAGAGAATTGTTGTTGAAAACAAATTGATGGCACAACAACCGATCAGGGAAGCTGATATTTCGTGGGAAAAAAGAATCCAACGGGTTATAGATACCCGTGAGAAACTAAACCTTCCATTCAGAAGTCAGGAGTTGAATTTATTTTTAGTAATGAGACAGATGATAAGTAATGGAGACATCACTGCTTTTGGTGATGACCAGTTTAAAGATGCTTTACCAGCTGCTGATATTGAAAAGAGAATGGTTACATTCGATACGCTTACTGACCTGGACCCTGATACCTATACTGAGATCATTAAAATTGTTAAAAATGAGATCTTCTGGGAAGATATTTATCAGTATAGGATCAAAGAGGTTTGGTATTTCGACAAGCAGCGATCTGTAATGGATGTCAGAATTTTGGGAATAGCCCCAATATATCAAAGTCCAAAAAACAGGGATGCAGGTATCCCTGCTGGTCCGTTATTTTGGATCTATTATCCTGAAGCCCGTATGCCTATGTCAAAGTTCAGGGTATTTAATGACGAAAATGATATAGCTCCAATGACCTGGGCAGACATGTTTGATACCAGAGTATTTACAAGTTATATTTATAAACGTTCAAATGTTTTGGATTACAGATTAAAAGACTTTTTTGTCGCTGACCCCGAAGATACTGAAAACAGGGCCGGAATAGATATGTTATTGTTTTCTGACAAAATTAAAAACGAATTGCTGAATTTTGAACATGATCTTTGGGAATACTAAGATTATATTATAAATTAATAAGGGGAGTAGTCATTTGACTGTTCCCCTTTTTATTTGGAATCAGGCGGTAACGCTTTATATTTTTAATAACTCAACTGACACTATATTTTCATGTCAAACATAAAGATAAACGCTGCACTTATTTCTGTTTTTGATAAAGGAGGGTTGGAAGAAATCATTCATTTATTGCATGAACTTGGTATTACAATTTATTCTACCGGTGGTACTCATACCTTTATTGAGTCTCTGGGTGTTCAGGTTGAAAAAGTAGAAGATCTGACAGGTTATCCTTCTATCTTAGACGGAAGGGTAAAAACGTTACATCCCAAAGTGTTTGGAGGCATTCTTTCAAAAAGAAGCGATGATCATTTATTGCAGTTAAGTGAATTGGACATACCTGTAATTGATTTAATCATAGTAGATTTATACCCTTTTGAAGAAACCGTAAGGAATACTGATAAAATGGATGAAATCATAGAGAAAATTGATATAGGAGGAATCTCTTTGATAAGGGCAGCTGCCAAAAATTTTAATGACGTTGTAGTTATTCCTTCTAAAATTCAATATCCGGATCTGTTGAAAATATTAAAAGAATTACATGGGATAACCAGTCTTTCACAGCGAAGGTATCTTGCAGCTGAAGCATTTAAAATATCGTCCCATTATGACACCGCAATATTTAATTATATAAGCGACGAAAATCAACAATCATTGGTGTTTAAAAAAAGTATGCTTGAAAGCGAAAAACTGCGATATGGAGAAAATCCTCATCAGGATGGAGCATATTTTGGAAAACTGGATGAAATTTTTGATAAATTATTTGGTAAAGAATTATCATATAATAATCTGGTGGATGTAGATGCTGCTGTAAATTTAATATATGAATTTAAAGATCAGCTACCTACTTTTGCCATTTTAAAACATACCAAC
>JACMLK010000137.1 GCA_014379665.1 Saprospiraceae bacterium
CTTGGTCTTCCCGGATTCCTCTTACTTTATGGGCTTGCAATCTACTATTCCTTCCGCGGCTGACATTGTGCAAATCGACAAATTACCTCAAAATATATGTAAAAATACACCAAAGATAAAGTTTTTTGACGTATTTCGATTGACATAGAAAAAGTTCTAATATAAAATATGCACATGTAAAATATTCCGATACACTTCTAAATAATAAGAAATTATTATATCTAGCATCACTCATTATTTATCATTCATTATTCTTTTTACTCGTTTTGGCAGAACGTAGTATATCATTCATGATATCGATTTCCGGTATCCAAAACTTCCCCAATTTGTTTATCTAATGTTAGGAGGAATCCCATAGTGGAAAAAATACTGGCAATCTACGATTCTGATGTAATCTATGCCACACGTTTTATGGAATATTTTAAGAAAAAGAAAGATTTCAATTTTGAGATCTCAGCTTTTACAAGAAAAGACAGCTTAAAAGAATTTTTATTGCTGCATCGAATTGAAATTCTTCTGATTGGTAATGAAATTATATTAGAGGAAATCTCCTCAGAAAACATTAAATATAACTACCAGTTAGTGGAGGATATTAGAAATGAGAGGGCAATCGAACAAGCCTGCATTTTCAAATATCAGTCAGCACAAGCAGTTATGGCTGAGGTCATCGCTGATTATGTCAAGAAAGAAAACGAGACACAAGTAAACTACAATCCCACAGGGGTGGAGATTATCTCAGTGTTCTCCCCAATTCTGAATGCAGCAAAGCTGTCATTTGCATGGTCCATCAGTACGCTTCTATCCGAAAGTAAAAAAGTTCTTTTTGTTCCACTAGACCTTTTACCCATCCAATTGTTATCCTCTGTGGATAGCACAAGTCAATCATTGTCTGAATTTATTTATTATCTGAAAGAAAACCCCAATATTATTATGAAGATGAAATCACTTCTTGCCTATGACGGTAATTTGTCTTATCTCACTGGATTAACTCACGGTTTCGACCTGCTTTCCCTGATCAAGGAAGATATCTGCAAATGGATTGAGGAACTGAAAACGCACACCGATTATCAGACTGTAGTATTTTATCTTGGATACTATGCGGATCCAATCATAGAGCTCATGAATCAGAGCGATTCCGTGTTTATTCTTTCAGCAGGGAGCCAATATGAAAAAATGGTTTTAAAAGAATGGGAACACCAGATGGATCGGATTGGTTTTGATACTAAAAAAGATAAGTTTTTAAGAATACAAGTAGAAGAGGAAGATGTGCAAGCACCTTTCACCATACAGGAGCTGAAAAACAGTAGTACCTGGGCTACAGCACTGCGTTTTATTAAGAAGGAAGAGGGCGGGAGGTAGGTATGAGTCGGTTAAAAGAGTTGCTCCAGCAGAGAGTTCTGGAGGATTTTGATCTTAGCAAAGAAGTTACCGATGACGAGTTATTGGACACGATTGATCGATTATTGATTGATTATAGCAAAGAAGAATACATTACGATGGAGGAGAAACAAAGGATTCGAAGAGAAATTTTTAACTCGATCCGAAGATTGGATATCTTACAGGAATTGATTGAGGATCCGAATATAACAGAAATCATGGTAAA
>JACMLK010000138.1 GCA_014379665.1 Saprospiraceae bacterium
CCCGGTGAGTCTGGCGTATGAAATTGAAAAGAAGTCTCTGTTAAACGGACTAAGGTATTATTTTTCAAAAACAGGACCTGTTTTTGTCATTGTAGTTATCCTCATTACGCTTTGGAATCTTTTATCATTGATACTGTTGATTGCTGCCTTTTTTAATGGCAAACTGGATCTTACCATCAGGATATTTTTCTTTTTACTTATCGGTTATCTCGTATTTGCATGTGGCCCTGGAGGATATGCCCGATTCAAAACTTCCATTTACCCATTTATCTTATATCTTATACCTTTGGGATATGAGGTTTTGCGAATAAGTAATACCAATTTCAAGTATCGTGTTAAATAATCCGGAAACAATGATCATGGATTAATACTATTATTACAATTGGTGGTTAACGAGAAATGTTTTTTTGAGGTAGACCCGAGAATTTGGTAATTAATATCTCAGACATACATTTTTGGCTTCGGTGAAAAAGTGTAATGCATCCATGCCTCCTTCGCGACCAACACCACTATTTTTTACTCCACCGAATGGTGTACGCAAATCCCTGACCAACCAGCAATTTATCCAGACAATGCCTGATTCCAGTTTTTCTGCCAGTCTGTGCGCTCTGTTTAGATTTTGTGTCCATATGGTAGCAGAAAGACCGTAGTCCGTACTATTGGCATATGCAAGTACTTCTTCTTCAGTATCGAAAGGCATAATGGTCACCACCGGCCCAAAAATTTCTTCCTGATTTGTTCTGCAATTAAAGGGCAGTCCTTCGATGACTGTCGGTTGGATAAACCATCCGTATTCACACCGGCCAGAGAGGTGTTTTCTTTCGCCACCTGCCAGAACATGACCGCCTTCGTCTTGTGCAAGCTTTATATAAGACAATATCTTATTCATGTGTGATTCAGATACAATAGCACCTGATTTAGTTTTTTCATCAGATGGGTCACCCATTTTCAATTCTAAAACCTTTTCCACAAAATCAGTTTTAAACTTCTCATATAATGGTCTTTCCACAAAAATTCTTGACCCGCAGAGACATATTTGTCCCTGATTGGTAAAAGATGACCGGACCGTAGTTTGAAGCATAGTCTTGTAATCACAATCTGCAAAAATGATATTCGGATTTTTTCCACCGAGTTCAAGTGACAGCTTTTTGAACATCGGAGCAGCAACTGATGCTATTCTTCTGCCAGTGGCTGTTCCTCCTGTAAATGAAATGGCTTTGATCTCCCGGTGTACACATATGGCTTCTCCTACTTTCGGACCAAGACCGTGTACAAAATTAAGCACTCCGGCAGGGAAATCAATAGCAGTACAAATTTCTGATAGCAAAAAAGCGGTATAGGGGGTGACTTCTGAAGGTTTAGCAATTACTGTATTGCCGGCAGCCAGAGCAGGTGCAATTTTCCATGTCAAAAGATATAAAGGCAGGTTCCATGGTGAGATACAACCCACCACACCAAGTGGTTGTCTGAGTGTGTAATTGAGTCCTACCCCCTGCATATGGTGTGATTCAGATGAGAACTGAGTAATGGCTTGTGCAAAAAACCGGAAATTGGCTATGGCGCGCGGAATATCCATTTGTCTTGCCAATGTAACTGGTTTGCCATTGTCTTTACTTTCTGCTTCAGCAAACAGATCCATTTGCTCTTCTATTTTATCCGCAATTTTCATAAGCCATTCTCCACGTTCTTCATTGGAGAGAGAAGACCATGATGGAAAGGCCTTTTGCGCAGAAATTACTGCCCCCGCAACATCCTGATCATCCGAATCGGGAATAAGACTATACACTTTGCCGGTGGCCGGTTCAAAATTGTCCATATACAGACCTGACAACGGGGGTACTTTTTCACCGTTAATATAATTGGAAAGTTTAAGCATCCTGAATATTATTCATGGCTGAAAAATAAAATCCAAGATTCTGTCTGAATTGTTCAGGCAATTCGGGCAAGGCTGACCTTGGAATAAGAAGCGTACTTACATTGTGAAAATCAGAAAAGATATGATGTTTTGCGGCTGTTGATGCCAGATATTCATGACCGGAGGAGCCTCCTGTGCCTACTTTTTTACCCAGCATACGCATCACCATCTGGGCGTGACGGTTTCTCCAGGTAGTCAGCTGATCATCAATCCCGACCAGTCTTGAAATTAATAAAAAAGGTATATGAAGGATTGGTTCGTCTCTGTACAGATTTATAAATAATGCCGCCAAAGTAGCTTTGTAAGAGAGTTGCAGTTTGCCTTCCTTTACCAGTTCATTGTGCTTGCTTTCATGCATGACATTCGAAAAATAGGTGTTGGTATCTCGCAACATGATGAGCCTCATTTGTTTAGCTTCATCAGATAAAAGCGCACTTTCTGTAATGGCATTTTTTTCTTTCTCCAGCATCTTAACTACCGCTTTTTGATATTCTTCTACAAAATTGAAATCTCCAAATTCCAGAAACGGTGTTCTCTCCAACCAATCTTCTACCAGATCCAGCAATGAATTTCCACTTTCCAACTCTTGCAGTGTTACTTTTTTTGTATCCGCAAATACACAATAATATGGTTTACTATTATAGGTTTGTCTTTTACTTTCTTTCAATCCAAGCATGACCTCCATTTCTCTGAACTGGAAGCTCTGGAAACCGGATGCAGGAAAAAGATAGTTTCTGAAGTCCAGGAAATCAAGTGGTGTCATGGTCTCCATCACACCAATCTGTTGTACTAACAACTTCATAATTTCAATAATCCGGTCTAATCTTGCGACGGCTATTCCTACATTCTTTTCATTGACCTGGCGTTTGCTAAAGTCGTGAATAATAGCCCGAAGTTCATAATTGATCTGTTTAAACCAAAGTTCATAGACCTGATGGGTTATTATAAAAAGCATCTCATCGTGGGCGTGTTCACCCAGTTCGTCACTTCTTAGTGACTGCGATGAAGTGATTTTATCCAACTCAAGATATGAATTATAATGTATGGAAGAGTATTTGCTATCTGTGCTCATTGATTATTTTTTAGATGGAGGAAAATAAGCCGTGGCTTTTATTTCTATAAGAAGATGAGGATGGGGCAATTGGTGTACTGCTACTGTGGTACGGGCAGGACCATCATAATCAAAATATTCTCCGTACACTTCATTATATCCCCCGAAATCATTCATATTAACAAGGAACACAGTAATGTCCACAATGTGATTCAGGTCTGCCCCAACACTTTGTAATATAGCCCGGATATTTTCAATTACTGCTTTTGTTTGTTTTTTTATATCCAGTTGTGTGGTACCCATTTCATCTACTGTAACACCTTCAAAGCTATTATCCGGTCGCCTGCTGGACGTGCCTGAAACGAATAAAAAATCTCCGGCAATTTTAAGATGTGGGTATTTTCCTCTTGGTTTGGCTTTGTCCGGGACCAATTTGCTGGATGAAGTATTCAATATTTATTGACTTTTGATTAGGGCATCAAATATACGATGATTTGTATTCGGAAATAGAAAATGCTCCTGAAATGATTATCTTGCATTGTTTTTAATGATGAAGATTAAGTATGAATATCAATCTGACCGGAAAAAATGCGTTGGTATGCGGCAGTTCAAAAGGAATTGGTAAGGCAATAGCTATTGAACTATCAAAGCTCGGTGCAAATATCACTTTACTTTCACGTAGTGCTGATCTGCTTATAGATGCCATCAAGGAGCTGGATGTTGATAAAAATCAAAAACATGCCTTCATTGTGGCCGATACTTCAGACTCTGAAGGGTTACAGAAGAAAATAAAGCAGCTGATCGGTCAGACAAATATTCACATATTGGTTAACAATACGGGAGGACCTCCGGGTGGGGCTATCTTAAATGCGATTCCGGATGATTTTCTTTCGGCGTTTCAGCATCATTTAATAACCAATCATATTCTCGCCGGATTGGTGGTACCCGGTATGAAAAAATCAGGATACGGACGGATTATTAATATTGTATCTACTTCTGTTAAAATTCCACTTAAAGGACTTGGAGTGAGCAATACCATCAGAGGCGCAGTAGCTTCCTGGGCAAAAACACTGGCCAATGAACTTGCTCCATTTGGGATTACTGTCAACAATATACTACCGGGAGCCACGGCAACAGATCGTCTGACTGAAATAATACACAACAAAGCAGACAAGATGATGATGAGTAAAGATGATGTCACGCAGCACATGATGGATGAAATACCGATGGCGCGATTTGGTCAACCTCAGGAGGTTGCTGCGGCGGTGGCTTTTCTGGCTACGCCGGCTGCATCATATATAACCGGGGTAAGTATTCCTGTAGATGGTGGAAGAACCGGGTGTCTTTAAACCCGTACCAGTTATCACAAAATTACTTCGTTATATCCTAATATGGTATTATATCCCTTTTGGATAAAATATTCTTTAGTAGCCTCAGCACCTTTGTCAGATGTCACCAGTACAAAATCTCCGCCCCAGGCACCAAGAGACTTTACAACACCCCAATAATCAGAAAATAATTGATCTTTTACCTTGACAAATCCGGTATGAAAAGCAATGGCCTCTTCATGTTTATTGAGTAATGATTCAAAATCAGAGATATTAGCTACTGTTCTTATATCTTCCGTAATTTTTGTAATTGTTTTTACGAGTGCCGATTTATTTTTGACTACTTTCAGGTATTCTTTAATAGCCAAAGAAGAACTTTGCTTTTTGCCGAGATGTACAAAATATAGCTGATCTTTAAATTTTGGATTAAAATCCACTTCCGTGTACGATACTTCGTCCGTAGAGTTAATGTATTCTACGGGACCATCGGCAAATGAACAAGCTACATCATAGCCAGAACCATCTTCCGTTTTGAAATAAAGTAGTAATGGATTTACTTCTGCCCATTCAGACACCAGAAAAATAAGCGTACTACTTGCCCCAAGTCCCCATTCCAGCGGAAATTCTACCTGTGTTTCAATTTTAAATCCATTCCATTGGGAAAGAAATTCAGAATTTAATCGGACGGCGTTTTTGAGAAGTTTCTGGATATATTCAGATATCACCGGATTGGTAGTAGTTACGGCGGAAAAATCGAAAAGCGAAATGGTAGACTCAAACCATGGTTTCCCTTTCATATCCAGACTTTCCCAAATGAGATCGGAACTTGTGGTTCTCTTTATGACCATCTTCTGACCAAACTTTGTTGGCAGTCCAAGAGCTTTTGCACCATCCAAAACTGCATACTCACCCGTGAGCAACAGTTTACCGTGTCCGTAGTATTTTGTTTTGATAAGTTTTGGTTTTAAAAATTTGGCTCAAAATTAAGAAAATGATATGTTTGAACAATACATTTATCAAATATTTTTTTATATTTCACTATTAGTAAACATTTTATACATTTTAAAATAAAATTTTAATACTTCAGATACCGGAAAAGAATGAAATACTACATGATTTTGCCTATTTTTAAGAATGGTTAATTGGCAAGAAGAAGTGGCCGTTTTTAAAAGGTGACTAAAATTTGCCTGTATTTCAGTAAGTTATGATAAATATTTTAAATATTTTTTACCAAATATTTTTTTATAGTTACAATAATTTTACCTTTGTGCCCGCTAATAGAAATTTATATAATTTTAGTACCTATTTTATTTAAAG
>JACMLK010000139.1 GCA_014379665.1 Saprospiraceae bacterium
ACCACTTGGGGTGGTTTGCAAAGCCACTGCTCGGACCATATAATTATAATTTCCCGGAAATAATAAGCACGAATCAGTATAACTCGTGGATGTGATCAGATTATTGTTAAGCCTTACATATTCATTGATCGTATCATTTTTCATATAAATATTATAGCCCGATACAGATTCATTAGAATCTGACCAGGTAATGATAGCATTATTTCCGTCTTCAACAACACTGACCTCTTCCACCGGAGCGATGATGTCATTTCTAAGGGTTGGGTCACCCATAAGGGCAATATGTATAAATCGGGAACCATAATTACTAAAGTATAATGCATTGTTGTTTTGAGTCAACCTCACATCATATCCTATATTTTCTCCCATTCCCATATGATGAAATACCCAATGCGGGCGCCCGGCCCAAACATTGGTAAGAGTTCTTCCCTGGGCTAAAGGTGCCCTTAGGAAATTATTGGCTGAATCCCAATCTCCAAAATAACTTCCGAAAAGCATGGTAAAAACACTCTGAAGATCAGAAACTGCAAAATTAGTTGTACTGCCTACACCACCTGCACTTGTATACGTGCCACCTCCGCACCCATATGACCATAAATAACTATTAGAAGTCAGGGTGGCAAAATAGTCATCTGCAATAATGTTTTCAGGACCAACTAATGGGGAGGCATTTCTCCATCCACTTTGAGCAAAGGACTCACCTGAAAAAAACCCAAAATTATCATCTATAACCGCACGATGTAAGGGAATAAATTTTTTATGCCGATACTCGTGATCTTTGTGAAGATAATTTTGAAGCAATTGCATTTCGGATAGAGTAAAAGCTGGCATATTAGCAAAATCTACTCTGCCAATTTGTAACTCTATATCGCTTGGTATTACTGTTTGGTCATATTTACCATCACCCGGAATATTCAGATTTCTGGCATCATTTGCACTAAGGTTATTAACCGTATTATCAGTCCATGTTCCATTCATATCCGCATAAAAAACATCAGCGGGCCAGGCACCCTGATGGTCCGGATGTCCGTCAGGATTGAGATTTCCACTGTATGGAACCGGTATATGTCCAATTAAGAATATTGCTTTGGTGTTGGATTTGTCCTTATTATATTCTGATAAAATGACCGCTTTTACACTAGGTACATCACTATATCGTGAAATAAAATGCGTGATTACATTCCACCCATCACCCTCCAGATCATTCTCCAGGACATTTATTTCAGTAGAAAGCGGTTCAGCAAAAGTACTGTCTATCAATAATATAAGATTACCACGATTTTCAATGGCAGGAATTTCAATCCCGGAATTAATGTATCCATACCCTTTAAACCCGGGCCCTGTTCGGATTACCTGATATTCGTATGATGTACCCACCGTGACTAAACTGTCAACATATTCAATGGCTGTGCCTGAAAGTGTAGCTTTAGCAGCTCCCCAGCTATTTGCGGTTTTAAGCTTGCGATATATTACATGTTGAGTTGCCAGGTCATTTTTGACCCAATGAATGAAGATTTTAGCAGGGCTTTTTTGAACAGAAGCGCTTAGTTCAACTGAAGCATCCTTGGGTGTTTGAGCATACGAATCATTATTTATTAAAAACAAAAAAATGAAGAGAGCTAAAATGTTTTTATACATACCAACGTGATTTTAAAAGTAATTCATTCCCAAATGTAAAGATTAATTATTAAAACAGGAATATAATAAATTCAACCACTATAATCAGATGCAAGCTGTTTCAATTTATTTTTCCCAAATATTTTAAATATTTAACAGGTAAGCTATTTTTGGTATTACTTGAATTATTCCTTCAAAATTTCCTTAACTTTGTGAGACCTAATCAATATTTAAATCAAAAAGCAAATTAGATGGAATTTGAATTAACCGAAGAGCAAATATACGTGCAGGAGGCTGCAAGAGATTTTACACAGCGCGAACTATTACCAGGAGTCATTGAAAGAGATAGGGAGATGAAATATCCAACAGATCAGGTGAGGATGATGGGTAACCTGGGTTTTCTTGGTATGATGGTATCACCTGAATATGGTGGAGGAGGAATGGATACTATTTCATATGTGTTAGCAATGGAAGAGATTAGCAAGGTTGATAGTTCATGTTCGGTTATTATGTCCGTAAATAATTCACTTGTTTGCTGGGGGTTGGAAGCATATGGTACAGAAGAACAAAAACAAAAATACCTGCCGTTACTTACGTCAGGTGAGTGGATTGGCTCGTTCTGCCTTTCTGAACCGGAAGCAGGAAGTGATGCCACAAGTCAGCGGACTACAGCCATTGATAAAGGAGATTATTATTTGCTTAATGGTACTAAAAACTGGATTACAAATGGAGGAAAATCATCACTTCATATTGTAATCGCCCAAACTCATGCAGAGAAAGGACATCGTGGTATTAATGTACTCATTGTTGAAAAATCCTGGCCCGGTGTGACCATAGGGGCTAAAGAAGATAAACTTGGAATCAGAGCTTCTGACACACATACCATCATGTACACTGACGTGAAAGTACCAAAGGCAAACCGGATTGGTGAAGATGGTTTTGGATTTAAGTTTGCTATGAAAGTACTCTCAGGCGGACGAATTGGCATCGCAGCTCAAGCACTTGGCATTGCTGCCGGTGCATATGAATTAGCTTTAAAATACTCCAAAGAAAGAGAAACTTTTGGTAAACCTATCAGTCAGCATCAGGCCATTGCTTTTAAACTTGCCGATATGGCTACTGAAATTGAAGCAGCCAGATTGCTTGTATATAGGGCAGCCTGGTTAAAAGATCAGGGTATGGATTATACTTCAGCGGCAGCTATGGCGAAATTATTTGCATCAGATGTGGCTATGAAACATACCGTTGAAGCAGTGCAAATACATGGTGGATATGGATTTGTAAAAGAATATCATGTGGAAAGGCTCATGCGGGATGCTAAAATCACCCAGATATACGAAGGAACATCAGAAATGCAGCGTATTGTAATCAGCAGAAATATACTTAACGGTCAATTATATGAACCTCTTTGGAAAATAGAAACGGTTTAAAAAATAAAGTAATATCAGGTTTCGGAAATTCCTGGCATTTAGGTACTTATTGGAAAATACCGGTAAAAGTACATTGGACTTTCGGTTTATTGGTGCTGTTCGTGAGTTACACCGCGTTTACTAACGGGTTAAAACTATGGCAGGGTGTTGGCTTTGTATCTTATATTTTTGTACTGTTTTTTTGCGTTGTCCTGCATGAATATGGCCATGCACTTACAGCGAGAAAATTTGGTGTTAAAACCAAAGATATAATATTGTCACCGATTGGCGGATTGGCACGTCTGGAAAGTATGCCCGAAAAACCTATGCAGGAATTTTTTATTGCCATAGCCGGACCAACTGTAAATTTAGTAATCGGGTTGATATTAGCTATCATATTATTTTTTACATCGGGAGAAATTTTCCCAAACGTTACTGATTTTAAATTTGATGAGCCTGTCGAATTTATAAGATATGTTACCTTAATGAATTTTGCACTCTTCCTGTTTAATCTCATTCCGGCATTTCCTATGGACGGAGGTCGTATTGTCCGGTCATTGCTGTCTTTAAAATTGGGAAGAGTAGCCGCGACAGGAATAGCTTCCGGAATCGGTCGGATTTTAGCAGTAGCCTTCATTATATACGGAGTGTTTAACCAACAGCTAACATTATCACTTATTGGTCTTTTCATATTTATGATGGCAGGTAAAGAATATGACCAAACCAAAATACTTGCTTAGCTTTATAATACCACTGTAGGAGAAATTATGCGTACTTCATTTACCAAACTACATTTGAGTGATAATTA
>JACMLK010000140.1 GCA_014379665.1 Saprospiraceae bacterium
AAATATCTTCCGGAACCAGCACTAAGAAAATTGCCACTTCTTCAACTGTTCAATCTGGATAAGCTCAATCGTTTCGGAGACCCGCAACCTGACGGATATTTTGATTATATTCCGGGAGTGACAGTTATAGAACGGAGCGGATCTGTGGTTTTTCCTGTGCTGGAGCCTTTTGGCAGTTATCTGGTAGATACTTTAAAAAATCTTGTAGATTCAACAACTTTGCTTAAATACAACTATCAACAACTGTACGATACAACCATCAGCATTGCACGTCAATCAGTTGAGAAAAACAAATTTGTGATGAGAGGAAAAGTTAAATCGACGTCAAATAATGGAGAAATACCTTTAGGCCCTTTCGTCCCTCAGGGATCAGTGCGGGTAACAGCTGGTGGAAAAACACTGGTTGAAGGTCAGGATTATGAAATTGATTATTCTCTCGGTCGTCTCAGGATAATAAATGAAGCCTATCTGGCTCAGGGAACACCAATTAATGTATCCTTTGAAGACAATTCATTGTTCAGTCTCCAACAAAAAAACATGATGGGTATTCGGGCTGAGTATCAGTTTAATAAAAAATCAAGTTTGGGGCTTACCTATTTACGTTTGTCTGAAAGGCCGTTTACACAAAAAGTAAATCTTGGTGATGACCCGATAAATAACCGGATTTTTGGTCTCGATTACAATTATAACGATGAAGCTCCGTGGGTTACCAAACTTATAGACAAACTGCCATTTTACAGCACAAGTGAAAAATCAAATATCAATCTGACAGCTGAAGCGGCCGGTATCTTACCGGGACACTCCAAAGCCATAAATACTGGTTTTGACGACACCGGTATAGCTAATATTGATGATTTTGAAGGCGCCATTACCAATCTGAATCTGGGGGGGTTTAATTCCAATCTTTGGACCTTATCAAGCACACCTGGTGAATTCCAAGAATCGTCTCTTGATAACAGCCTTACATATGGTGCTAACCGTGCAAAACTCAATTGGTATGTGCTTGATCTGGGCACTAGAAGAACTTCTGATGATAATTCAGATCCCTATACACGAATTATCCAACAAAACGAATTGTTTACCAACAGACAGGTTCAGCCGGGTCAACAACAATTATTTACTTTTGATCTTGGTTATTATCCATCAGAAAGAGGGCCGTATAATTTTGACAACGCTGAGGGAATTCCAGGTTACACAGCAGGATTTGACATCATTAACAATAAAATCCGTTTACGAAATCCTGAAACTAGATGGGGAGGCATCATGAGATATTTTCAGAATGCCGATTTCGAAGCTGCCAACTATGAAAATATAGAATTCTGGATGTTGAACCCATTTATGAATCGAAGAGATGATGAACCTCATGACCCCAACGAAGAAGGAGAAATCGTTTTTAACCTAGGAAGTGTTTCCGAAGATATTATAAAAGATAATTTTTTGTTTTTTGAAAACGCCATTCCTACTACTCAAAGAAATGTACCTACCACCAATACGGCTTACGGGAGAGCAACAGTTAGTATACCGCTGGTAAATGGTTTTGATCTGCAGGAAGGAAAAACACAGGATCTTGGGTTTGACGGGCTCAGTGATCCCGGCGAACAATTAAAATATCAGTCATGGCTGATAGAAAATGGCGTAAATACGATTGATGAAGTTGCGCTTGACCCATCCAATGACAACTTTTTGTTTTTTAATGACCAATCACTGAATAATGACCCCAATCTGCTCAGCAGGTTGAAAAAATATAACGGACCTCAGGGAAATGCTCCGCTTGACAACAGTAATACCAACGAATTTGTAAGGGGTAACCGGTTTCCTGATTCTGAAGATTTAAATAATAATAAATCTCTGGATCAATCGGAAGCTTATTATGAATACAGACTCAAAATTAAAATGTCCCTAGAAACTGATAGCAAAGGCAATCATTTGATGGATACCACTAATCTGGCATACTTCAGACAATCCACTATAGTTAAAGGGCCTAACAATACTGAAGAAAGGTGGTATCGCTTCCAAATACCCATTAATGCAGGTGTTCCAATCAATAACATAGCCGGATTCAGGTCCATCCAGTTTATGCGTATGTATATGACCAATTTTAAAACACCTAAAACCTTCAGACTGGCTGATTTTCAGCTACAGAGAAGCCAGTGGAGAAGGCAAAATCCAATCTGCAAGATAGATGGAGTAACTGATATAGATTTTAACGTCGACGATGTTGGGATTGAAGAAAATTCAGGTAAATTACCATTCAATTACGTCACCCCTAAAGGAGTAGTTCGGACCCAGTCCTTCGGTACGTTTGCCAACCTGTTGCAGGATGAAAAGTCAATGGTTTTAAAATTTAACAATCTTCCCAGAGACTGTGAAGTGAGTGTAACTAAACTTGCCCGCGTTAATCTGGCACTTTATAAAAGATTACAGATGTTTGTTCATGCCGAGAAAGCTGTTGCCAGTAAGGTGCCGATCAATCATAGAGATCTGGCTATTTTTGTCAGGGTTGGTAAGGATTTTATCAACAACTATTACGAATATGAATTGCCCTTAACCATGTCCGTTGATTCGTTGGGTCAAAAACAGGATAATGTCTGGCCGGATAAAAATTATATAAATTTCCCTCTGGACAGTCTTCTTGAACTCAAAAGAAAAAGGATTACTGAAAATATTCCGGTTAGTGATATCATAGAAATGACCATAAATCCGGAAAAAGGAGACAAAGTCAAAATGAAAGGAAACCCATCTTTGGGGGTGGTTAAGGTTTTTCAGGTAGGTGTGCGAAATATTTCTACCGGTCAGGAAGCTTTGCAGGGTGAAGTCTGGATAAATGAACTTCGGGTTACGGGTTTTGAGGAGTCCGGTGGTATTGCTGCACAGGCCAAAATTCAGATTCAAATGGCTGATCTGGGAGAATTGAATCTTGCTGGTAATTATAGTAGTATTGGTTTCGGCGCGTTGGACAAACGTCTTTTAGAGAGAAACAGAGAAGAAACGGTTACTTATGATATTGCTGCCAATATTGATGCCGGCAAAATTTTGCCGAAAGGTCTTAAATTGACTGTACCTGTATATGCTCAATACCAAAAAACATATATTACACCGCAATTTGATCCGTTTGATCAGGATCTGGAAGTAAAAGAAAAATTAGCACTTATACAGGATGCAACTGAACGGGAAAATGTCAAAGACCGCTCCCGTGAAGTACTCACTATTAAAACATTTAACCTTACAAATATTAAAACTCAGGCCGGAGGAACAGGTAAGCCATGGTCGCCATCCAACCTTACGGCATCTTATGCGTTTACTGAAAATACCAAATCTGATCCAATAATAAAAGAAGATAAATCCATCCAGCAAAGTCTAGGGATAGATTATGTGTACACACGGAAGACGACCTATATTGAACCCTTGAAATTTATTAAGGTCAAATCATTAAAAATCCTTTCTGAATTTAATTTTAGTCTCCTTCCAAACAACTTTTCTTTTACAAGCCGGATGATTCGTCTGAACAATTCAAGGACATTCAGACTTCCTGATGTACCCGTATTCAGATTTGATGATCAACGCTTCAATTGGGAAAGAAATTATGTAGTGGATTGGGACCTGACAAAATCATTGAGGTTTAATTTTAGGGCCAACAGTACCTCCATTATAGATCAGGTACGTCAGTCAGGGATAGCGGACACAGCCGAAGATAGGGACTGGTTTGATGAACTTGGAAATAATGTTACCCAAAACGTCATAGATGACCCTACTTATCCAACCTCCTACAGAAACAGAAATATTAAAAAACTTGGAAGAAGTAAAAATTATGCCCATAACGTCTCACTAAACTATAAGATTCCGTTTAAGAATATTCCTTTGCTTGACTGGATAACAGCCGGTGCAGATTATAAAGCAGATTATGCCTGGGATGGCGGTAGTTTGATTACTATTGACAATATTCCGCAGGCAGATGGCACCATTGGAACACCCTTGGGAAATACGATCAGAAATGGTCAGAATGCAGGTATAAATGTCACTTTTAGTTTTGACAAGCTCTATGCATATTCGGGCTATCTAAAATCCATAGAAACCGGGAAAGCCCCAAGAGCGGCCAGAAATTCAAAAGATGCTCCTTCGCGCAATCGAAATGCACAAACATCCAAGGGAAAGGAAGACGAACAACTTAAGGAAACAGATGGTAAAAAAGAAGAAACCGAAAGTGATAAAAATGACAAAGTGAAAGAAAGCAAACCTCGCGATCCGTCTATAATCGAGAGGATTCTGATACGTCCGTTAATGATGATAAGATCCTTAAAATTCAATTATAAGGAGGAAAGATCCACGATAATACCCGGCTTTATGCCACAATCAAAACTGCTTGGACAAAGTGAAGGATTTGCCTCCCCGGGTTGGAATTTTATCTCTGGGATCCAGCCAAACATCGTCGGAGAAAATAACTGGTTAATCAGAAATCAAAGTTGGTTCAATAACAGTCCGGCTTTTAATGATGCGCTATCACAAACAAAAAGACAAACATTAGATGTCAAATTATTAGTGGAACCTTTTAAAGACTTTAGTATTGATATTAGCTTTAAGAGAAATTACTCGGAAAATCATACCGAAGTGTTCCGATTTAAAGAAATGATTACAGCCGGAGATACAGTTCATAAATTTCTGCAACTTGCCAAATACGATGTTGGTTCTTTTGATGCATCATATTTTGCGTTAAATACTTTGTTTGACAATAGTTTTGATTTATATAACCGATTCAAACTTAACAGGGAGATCATCTCACGGAGATTGCCCAATGTTGAAAATCCGGGACTTCATCCATCTGATCCATCTTATGTTTCAGGATATGGGCCTTCACAAAATAGTGTAACTGTTCCTGCCTTTATTGCCGCATATACCAATCGTTCTGCATTTGATATAGAACTGGATCAGCAAAAAGTTTTTTCTAAAAGCAGTTTTATTCCAAAACCAAACTGGCAGGTAAATTATAATGGCCTTTCGCGATTAAAGATGTTTAAGGACATTTTTTCAAACATTACCATCAAACACGGCTATTCTTCAACAGTTCGTGTGAGCAATTTTCAAACTTCACCAAATTACAATTCGACGGATCCGTTTTTGGAAGTTTCTCCCAATAATAATTATTTTTCAAGAATTGAAATTCCAACCGTGAGCATACAGGAACAATTCGTTCCCGTTCTTGGAATTAGTGTGAAAACGATAAAGGATATGAAATTTGATTTTGAATATAAAGTGACCCGCAATCTGGAACTTGGCTATACTCAGCTGAGAGAAAACAAAAGTAAGGAAATAACATTCGGTGCCGGATACATTATAAAAGATTTTAAAATGTTCGGCAAGAAAAAGAAAGCCAAAAAGAAAAAAACTCCTGAGGCAGAACCGGAGCCTGATCCATCACCAAAAGCTAACAATA
>JACMLK010000141.1 GCA_014379665.1 Saprospiraceae bacterium
CAATATTTTCTTCTATGTTCACTATATACTGGAATTTATTTACACCTACCTTCATTCCCAGAAAATGATAACCTTCTAGTTCTTTCAGATCTTTTATAATGTCATTTTCAGAATATATTATCATAAAAAACCATACACCTTGAGTGTACCTTTGTAAAAAAGTATCTAGTTGTACACTTTTTCGTCCTGAATCACCCATTAGCATCTCTAATATTTCATGATTTCGGAAGTTTCTTTTATTTTCAAGGTGAATATAGGTTCTTTTTAGTAGTTGATCTGTTTTATTTGGATCCATAGGTTTCAAGCAATAATCCAAGGCACCATTGCGAATGGCTTCCTGCGCATAGGAAAATTCAGCAAATCCACTTATAATGATAAATTCGGTATCGATCTTCTTTTGCCGAATAATCTTTATAAGCTCGATTCCATCAAAATTAGGCATCCGGATGTCCGTGAAAACTACATCTGGTTGCTCTGAACTGATGATATCAATTGCTTTTTTTGAACTGGTGGTTTCTCCAATAACTTCAAAACCATTTTCCTCCCAGTTAAATAATTTTCTGATCACAACCAATGCCCATGGTTCATCATCTACAATTAATACACGATACATATCCTCAACTCCTGTCTTATACGCCATTATATCATAGATTCTCATCTCGATACAAATAATAAAGGGCCCTGAATTGTGAACCAGATCACTCAAATCAGAACCTTTTATCAATTTTATAGCAGTTACCTACACCGTACTTGCTCTTACCAACTTAATTTTCTGTCTGCAATTTCTTTATCTAATAGTTTGTACAGGTCATCACTAAGTATTGAATCCTTTTTGTCATTTTTATACCATTCACCATAGAATGAATTAATATCCTTACCACCTGTTTGATTCCAAAGATCATTCATATCCTTTTCTGCTTGTTCCGTTGTATAAGCGCTACCGCTTACAATAGCTTTATTCCATATATCCGTGAGCTGCTGCATGATGCTGTTATAATTTGAAGCCAACTCCTTTGGAAGTGCTGGAATATGTTCACTATATGTCACTGCGGGATACGCAATTTTTGTATTGAAATATGTTCTCCTTGTAGCATCCCAGAGAGCGGATTGTTCTTTCTGAATCGGATCACTCAAATCATATGGTCCGTGCGGATTGTTGAATACTTCGGTAGAACAAGCCATATATAAGTCTCCTGCATAACTCACTTCCTCTTTATATTTATCTATGTCAATAATTTGAGGATAACCATCTACCATTTTATGGTGAGTGCCTTCTATTCCAAACTTCAAAGTTTTTTTGGTGCTTTCAAGTGCCATAAAATCCATATATTTTATTACTGACTCAGGATCTTCACACTGTGAGTTAACAAATGCAACCGCCTGTACCGTATTCGCAATAATTGCATTAAATTTACCGACTGGTGAAGTAGGAAGTTCTATCGGGATAAGTTCTGCGGTAGGTACATTTGTTTTCAAAGTTCCTAAATCTGAAAGCGTTACGTTTTCTCCTGCACAGATTATTCCGACTTTACCGGAGGTAATATCCTGTCTGGCCTTTGCTCCGTTTTTATCCATTAAAAATTCCTTGTCACAAGCATTGGCATCGTAGATTGCTTTTCTAAATTTTGCCCATTCAGTCAAAGGTTTTGTGTCATATACCAATTCACCATTTTGGACTGTATAAGGAAACCCTGCAATCTTTGAAGCTGGCGTATTGAAACCGAAAATCATCCTGCTTGATTCACCACCCAAAACTTCCGCAAAACCTATTGAATCTGCTGTACCAGTGCCATTCAGGTCTTTTCCAGTAAATGCTATAGCAACATTTATTAGCTCTTCCGTGGTTGTAGGTATTTTTAGATTCAACTTATCCAACCAATCTTTTCGGATGTACAAACCAACCAAAGGAGCGTTCTCAGTTATTCTTCCAAACTGATACATTTTTCCGTCATCCATGAGTCCAACCTTTTCAAGCGCGGGATTCTTTTTCATCCAATCTTTATAGGTCGTACTGTATTCATCAATCAAATCACCAATGGGCAGCATTAAACCCTGATCATAATACTGTTGTTTTAACGTTGGATCATATTCCAAGCATAAATCAGGTGCAGTACCTGAAGCAAAAAGCACTCCGAATTTCTGCCCAGGATCTTGTCTTGGTATTGCTACAAAGGTTACATCCACAGGACCGTTTTCATTAATCCACTTGGTCCACCTGTTTTCGATAGCACTACCTTCACTGGATGCAATATTCCCACGTTCATATACAGAAACGGTAATATGGCCTCGCTTTTCAGGTTCAGTACTAGCTGGTTCAGTTTTTGTAGTCGTTGTGTCCGTTTTTGTAGCCGCAGTATCAGAACTATTTTTTTCACCACAACCCGTCAAAAAGAAACTAACTGATAAAACTGAAGCAAGTAACATGGATATGAATTTCTTTTTTTTCCCATTCATTTTCATTACATTTTCCTCCCAAGATTTTGTTTGAATAATTTTTTTAAAATAATTCTATAAAACACTACCCCTTTATTGAGCCAAGCATCACCCCTTTGACAAAAAATTTCTGTAAGAACGGATATGCACAAAGCATTGGAATCATCATAACGAATATACCCGCTGCCTGAATACCTTCACCAGTCATGTTCTTTGCTACTTCTGGATCCATAAACGCGGCATCGGTAAGCATACTACTGTTTCTGATCATCTCCTGTACAACAACTGTCAAGGTATATTTCTTGGGGTCACCAATAAACATAAGCGTATTTAAAAATTCATTCCAATTCGCTACCATATAAAATAGCGTCATTGTGGCTAATAATGCCTTTGAAAGTGGCAATATGATCTGTACTAAAAGTCTGAATTCTCCACAGCCATCAACAGAGGCTGCTTCGCTTAATTCTATGGGAATATTCTGAAAAAACGACTTCATGATGAGTACATTGTACGTACTTATTAAAGTAATTAGCCAAATTGAACCATAACTGTTTATCAGCCCCAAAGATTTCATCAACATAAAATTCGGTAAAATACCCCCAGAAATCAGCATTGTAAAAACAATAAACCTACTAAAAAAAGCGCGGCCTTTAAAGTATGGACGTGACAATGGATAGGCAGCCAAAACTGAAAATGTTATATTTAGAAATACACCCACTACAGTCACCAATAGACTATTTTTAAACGCTCTAATAATTGG
>JACMLK010000142.1 GCA_014379665.1 Saprospiraceae bacterium
AAGATTTAGGATTCTTCTGGGCATATAAAGGAGGACTATCATTTAATCTTGGTGATCTTATCACTCCAAGTATAAAAGAACAAACATTACTTGATGCGCAGGAAGAAGTAGATGAAGTTTGGGAAAATTATAATATGGGTCTTATCACACCAAATGAAAGATACAATCAGATTATAGATAAGTGGACATTTGCCGATAATAAGATTACTGATAACCTGATGCGGGAGATCGCTCAGCACAAGCAGGGCTTCAACTCCGTTTTTATGATGCTTGACTCAGGAGCCAGAGGCTCAAAGCAACAAATTAAACAGCTTTGTGGTCTTAGAGGATTGATGGCAAAACCAAGGAAATCAGGAGATACAGGAGGGGCCATCATTGAGAATCCAATCCTCGCAAACTTTCTTGACGGATTGTCTGTATTGGAATACTTTATCTCTACGCACGGTGCACGTAAAGGATTGGCAGATACTGCCTTAAAAACAGCCGATGCGGGATACCTGACCAGAAGATTGGTAGATGTTGCACAAGACGTTATTATTACAGAAGAAGATTGTAAAACTTTGAGAGGTATAGATACAGAAGCTTTGAAAGATAATGAGAATGTGATAGAAACACTTGCCTCCAGAATAGTAGGAAGGTATTCACTATATGATGTGAAAAATCCTGTGTCCGACAAAGTCATAGTGGAAGCAGGTGAATACATCTCTACTGAAGTTGCAGCGGACATTGAAAATTCCGGTCTTGAAATGGTCACCATAAGATCAGTTTTGACATGTGAAACAAAAGTTGGGGTTTGTGCCAGATGTTATGGTAAGAATCTGGCTACCGGAAGAAGAGTGGAAACCGGAGATGCAGTGGGAATCATTGCAGCTCAAAGTATCGGTGAACCGGGAACACAGCTTACCCTTCGAACATTCCACGTGGGTGGTATTGCTTCAGTATCAAAAACAGAATCAGAGATAGTCTCCAAATTTGACGGGATACTGGAATTTGATAATGTTAAGGTTACAGAGCAAGTTGAAGGTGAATCAAAAACTCAGGTTGTCTTGTCCAGATCAGGTGAAATCCGGGTTGTTGATCCTGAAAGTAAAAAAGTATACAATTCTTACTTTATTCCTTATGGTTCAACGCTTTTGGTACAAGACAAACAGAAAATCAGTAAAGGACAAACCATTTGTGATTGGGATCCATTCAACAATTTGATCATTTCTGAATTTGGTGGAATAGCGAAGTTTGAAGACATTGAAGAAGGTATTTCATATCGTGTGGAAAGGGATGATCAAACCGGTTATGCGGAAAAAGTCATCATTGAAGCAAAAAACAAAAAGAAAATACCTGTTATTAAAATAGTTTCTGCCGGAGGCGACGATTTAAAAACGTATAATTTACCGGTAGGTGCCTATATATCTATTGAAGATAATGCGGAAATAGTGCCGGGTCAGAAAATTGTAAAAATACCTCGTAACCTTGGTAAAATTCAGGATATCACGGGTGGTCTTCCAAGGGTTACCGAATTGTTTGAGGCAAGAAATCCTTCAAATCCTGCGATTACTGCAGAAATTGATGGAATTATTACTTATGGCAAAATAAAAAGAGGTAACCGGGAGATTTTCATAGATGATGAAAAAACAGGACAAAGAAGGAAATATCTGGTGGGACTATCCAAGCATTTACTGGTTCAGGAAGGTGATTTCGTCAGAGCAGGAATGCAGTTATCTGACGGGGCAGTAGCACCTTTGGACATCTTAAACATTAAAGGACCATTTGCCGTCCAATCATATTTGGTAAATGGGGTACAGGAAGTATACCGATCACAGGGAATTGCCATCAATGATAAACACATTGAGGTCATCGTTCGACAAATGATGAGAAGAGTAGAAATTGTAGATCCGGGCGATACCACATTTTTGGAAGGTGAAGCGGTAGACAGACATGAATTTAATGAACAAAATGACTGGATATTTGATAAAAAAGTAGTTACTGATCCGGGAGATTCACAAAACCTGAAGGCTGGCCAGATTGTTTCCATAAGACAATTGAGAGAAGAAAACTCAAATCTTAAGAGGAATGATAAAAAATTAGGTGAAGTTCGGGATGCGGTTTCTTCCACTTCAAGTGTGATCCTTCAGGGTATAACAAGGGCTTCTTTGGGAGTTGAAAGCTGGATATCAGCTGCTTCGTTCCAGGAAACAACAAAAGTATTAAGTACTGCAGCTATTTCAGCTAAAAGAGATAATCTTACCGGTCTGAAAGAAAATGTAATAGTAGGTAAAAACATTCCTGCAGGTACAGGGTTGCGTAAGTTTAAAGATATGGTAGTTGAAGCGGTAAATGAATATGATGTAGTTGGATAAAACCTATTTTTTAATGTATACAAAGAGGGCTTTGGACTATTCCAGAGCCCTCTTTTTTATTTGTGGATTCCTGGCATCTCATTGATTTATCATTTTTTGGAACATTCAGATGCGCATATCGCCGGATAAAATATCAGCTTCATGCTAACCTCATTAATGTAACGCGGGACGGATAGCCAGACTATCAATTACTTCAGCTTCCTGATCTACCCACCACTTCAGTCTTTCATACACTTGTTTTTCTTTGAAATATATCAGTGCCATTTTAACGAATATATGTCCATGTTTTGCTTCACTGGCCCAGAGTATTTTGTAAAAACGATGCATTTCAGCATCTTCCTGACCCTCTGAGATCATCCGGAATCTTTCTGCCCCTCTTGTTTCGACTACAGATGCAATAAGCAACCTGTCAAGAAACCTTTCTTCTCTCCCCGAATGGCATTTTTTGATCAGTTGGGTTACATAGGGATCTTCGCCTATGGAATGTGTGAGTTGAAGGCCTCTGGCTTCCATCACTTGATACACTTGCTGAAAATGTTCTAACTCTTCAATGCCTGTGGCAATTAAATCAGGAATAATTTCAGTTCTGTCAGGATATTTAGCTACAAAACTCATCGCCATGGCAGATGCCTTTCTCTCACAATCTGCATGGTCCTGCAAAAAACTATTAAAATCGGACAAGACACATTCAATCCACTCTTTTTTACTTGGTATGCCAAGATCCAGATTAAGTTTCATTATACTATTTATACTTTTAAAGGACTAATCTGTGACAACTATTGAGCATGATGTATAACCTGTTTACCTTTATTTTATTCCGGTATTCTAAAAATAAAATGAGGTCCAAAGATTAATTTGGTTGAAATATACGATCAGCAATACCCTATGTAAATTACTGCATAATCATCAATTTTCTGATTATTACCTTTCCACCTATCACCAATCGTATTAAATATACCCCATCTTCATGTACACCCAGATCATCAGTATTAAAAGTAAGACTTTCATAACCTTGCACACTTTGACTAAAAACGACTTGACCTTGCATATTTGAAACGTCGCACCTGCTTATCATTTCACCGGTTTCATTCGTTATATTTAACTGTTGATTTACCGGATTTGGATATAAGAATACTTGTTTTTCAAACTCTTCAATGCTATTATTTGTAGCCTCCAGTATAATATTGTTTATACTATATAAGCAGCCTTCTGCATCACTCACCATCAGGTTGTAAAGTCCTATAGTTAAATTTGAAACAGAAGGTTCATTACCTATAATATTCCCGTCTTTTGTCCAGACATATTCCAAAGTACCTGTACCACCTGACAGCATAACGCTTAACATACCATCCTGGCTGTCAGGAGTTGATGGATTGATTATAATTAAACTATCCAGAATAATGGCAGGATGTATGGAGGTGATTTCAATATCAGGAAGCAGCGCAGTACAAGCAAGGGTGTCAGTGATCACCAGGGTATAGATTCCGACTGTTAAAGAATCCAGGGGTGAATCGACTATTCCATTTTCTGAATGAATAACTACCTCAAATGTTCCGTTACTCCCGGTTACATTCAAATCGATGACACCGTCATAACTGTTAGAGCATGTTGCAGGAGTGGTTTCATAACTTGCTGACAATAAACAATTTCCTGCATTGACTACTACCAAACCTGAAACCAAACATCCATTGGTGTCATTAATTTCGTAGTTATATACTCCTGAGCTTAGGCTATCAATGGTAAAAGTTGTCTCTCCATTACTCCATAATATGGAATAAGGCGAAGTGCCACCAACCACATTTATAAATATACTTCCATCATTATCTCCTGATGCCGTTTCATTGATTACCGTTATTTCAGTTTGTAAACTGTCAGGTTCAGCTACAGAAAAAGTTTCAATAATGTTACAGTCATTTTCATCCGATATAGTGACCAGATAATTACCTGCGTTTAACCCCGATAGTGAATTGCCGGTAGCATTATTTGACCAGGCATAACTCAAACTGTCCAGACCGCCACTCACTATTAAAGATATTTGTCCGTCTGACAAATCAAAACAGGATACATTTTGGATATTCGCCTGCTCAATAATAATTTGTGGAGTCTCTGAAATAATATATTGGAAATCAACCTCACAATTTAATGAGTCTGTGATAGAAATTGAATAAGTACCTGAAGTAAGACTGTCTAATGTGAGTGACGTTTCATTATTTGACCATGCATAGGATAAAACACCTGTACCTCCGGAGAGTGTTAATGCAAGAAGACCGCTTTGTTCACCCGGACAATTCAGGGTGTCTGACTGCGTTAGAATCGATTGAATCACAGGAGACTGACTGATAGTAATGTCGAGTGGTTGGCTTTGACAACCCGCGTTATCTGTAGCTACCACATTATAAATTCCTGCTGGTATATTTGTTAAGGTCGAACCAGTATCTCCTGTCGACCATAAATAAGTGAAAGTTGGATTAGCTATGAGTGAAATTGATCCTGAACTATCACCATGACATTGAACATTAGCTACTTCTTCCAATGTCAGAACGAATGTGGAATTCGTGCCGACTTCAAAAACTCCGCTTGAAGAGCACGCATGTGAATCTGTCACGGTTGCCGTATAAATTCCTGCAGGAATATTTATATTTGAAGCTGTAGTCACCCCATTTGACCAAAGATACTGGTATGGACCGAAACCATTGGATGCGATAATATTTAATGCCCCATTATTTGCACCAAGACAGGAAGCAGGAGTTGTAGAAATCAAATTCACCGAAACAGCCATTGGTTGTATCAGATTTGCAGTAATAGTTGCTGAACATGCCAATTGATCTGTAACAGTAACCACATAAGTACCGGCACCTAAATTATTTTGAAAAGCTGTTGTCCCACCATTGCTCCAGAGGTAATTGTAATTGCTATTTCCACCGGAAGCAACTATTGCTGCGCTGCCATCTGAACTACCAAAACAAGATGGATTTGTCAAACCAAAAACGGTAAGGGTCAAAGGATTTGGTTGGCTGATGGTGTATGAAGCAGTTTGTGTACAGGCATTGCCATTATCGGTGATGGTCAGATGATACTGACCCGCACTAAGATTAATTAAGCTATTTGTGGTGGCTCCATTTGACCATAAGTAGCTTACAGTACCGGATTGACCATTAGTGCTTATAGAAATACCACCATTTGAGCCTCCAAAACAAGATACCGGAACTTGATTTATAACCTGAATGTTGATGGGAGCTGGTTGAGAAATGGTGACCGAAGCTGTCTTTTGACAATCAAAAAAATCAGTGGCGGTAACTGAATAAATACCTGCACTCAAATTACTCTGGGTATTGATTGCTCCATTTCCTGATGCCCCGTTTGACCATTGATAATGATAAGATGAAGTGCCTCCTGAAATGTTCATAGTTGCACTACCATTGGCATAACCATTACAGGTGGCATTTACCACATTGGTAAAGCCAACAGCAAGCGGACCGGGCTGAGAAATGATATATGAAGCCGTTTTAGTACACAATACATTGTCCGTAACCGTGACCGTGTAGGTTCCGGCAGTAAGATTATTGAGTACGTTTGATGTGCTATTATTTGACCATAAATACGTATAAGGGGTAACGCCACCCGTAACAGAGAGAATTATACTTCCATCATTCCCTCCGGCACATCTTACATGGTTCAAAGAGCTGTTCAAATTCATAGGAGGAGAAGTAGTCACGGAGGCTTCACTTGTTTTTGTACATGAATTAGCATCTGATACCGTAACTGTATAATTTCCAGCCGGTAGATTAAACAGGGTGCTGGCAGTGCCACCATTGGACCAGGAGTAAGTGTATCCACCGACACCACCTGAAGCGATAACTATGGCTGAACCATTGGATGCCCCCTGACAGACTACAGATCCTGAAGCGACTGCCATTAATGCAGGAGGTGAGCTGATGTTGGTGGATGCGGTGGATGTACTACCAATATTGTCAGTGACCGTAACTATTGCTAATCCTGCTGGCAAATTAAATACCTGTGCGCCGGTAGCTCCATTGTTCCAAACATAGGTATAGGGTGTTGTACCTCCAGCAGGGACTGCCGTGGCACTACCATTATTTACGCCTGCACAGGTGGTGCCAAATACAGAGGTAATGGAGACACTCAACGGAGCTGCTCCAGCTTGTATAGGAATAATTTGATTGGTTAAAACCACTCTATCCATTGAATTGGAATTATTTCCATTAGCTATGACAGCAGATGCATAAAATTTAATAACAGGATTAGAACCCACTGTGGCAGGTGCTGTCCAGTCAACAGAAAAAGATAATTCATTTGATACGGGGAAATTCTGGGCAGGACTGTGTCCAAAATATTTTTTTCCACCGAAAACGGTTTTTATTTCTGTGTTTGGGGACTCATTTGCCATAGTACCGGCATTGGTATTCGTACCTGTCAATACCAACATCTGGAAACCTGCCCGGGTTGCATTTCCATTCGGGTTAGTAACTGTCACTGAAATGGTATAAGTAAGTCCTGTGGTAATGGTGGCAGGGAGACCGTCAATGATGACTTCGCCATCAAAACTTGCATTTCCACCTGTATGACATCCTGATTGACCACAGGTGGAATCTCCCGGTGCTCCGGTATATCCTGCTGATCCGCTGGTTGGATGTGAGCCTGAACTTGCAAGTCCAAGAATAAGACTGCATATAGCTACTCCGATAATCAGACTTTTATTCTGTGGCATATCTATTGTTTTAATTTTAATTTTAACTGAATTCAAATATTATTTACATTTAAAATAGATCATCTTTTTTTTGAAAACGCTGCCTGTTTAAGATAATTGATTATATATTTTCCTAAAATATCAAATTCAAGATTAACTAAATCCCCGACTTTTATATTTTTAAAATTTGTATGGTGCAAAGTATACGGGATTACAGCTACATTAAAAAAATCTTCTTTTGTTTCCACTACAGTAAGGCTAACTCCATTTACACATACAGAGCCTTTATTTACTAAATATTTCTGGTGTTCTTTAGCAATTGTGAAGTAAAAGAACCAGCTTCCATCCAGCTCTTCAATATTTTTACACTCGGAAGTAGCATCCACATGACCCTGTACAAAGTGACCATCAATCCTCCCGTTTACATGTAGCGATCTTTCCAGATTTATTTGATCGCCTTCTTTCAATATTCTCAGATTAGTCTTAGCCAAGGTTTCCTGAACAGCAGTGACTATATAAGATACACTGTCGGTTTGTATTACGGTCAGACAAACGCCATTATGTGCAATACTCTGATCAATGTAAGTCTCAGAATTGAATGGTGAGGAAATAGTAAAATGTTTGTTACTTCCATCTTTTTCTATTTTGAGAATGACCCCCGTGGATTCAGTAATACCGCTGAACATTAATTTCGGATTAAGTGAATAAAGCCGGACAATATATTTTTACTTTCTGTAACACCTGATACTCTGCTTTCAAATATTTTACACGTGTAATAATAGGTACCATCAGCCAGTTCATTACCTGAACCGGTCGAGCCGGTCCAGTTTATTTCAGGGTCCGTGGTTTCAAAAACGAGATTTCCCCATTGATTGAATACCTTAAAATCAATTTTTAAAATAAATAAATTAGCCCTTGGAATAAATCTGTCGTTTTTGCCATCCTGGTTTGGTGTAAAAGTGTTGGGCAGCTCATAAAAAGGACAATTATCCACACAAACTTTATTGCTTAAAATACTTTCATTGCCTAAAAAATCCACAGCACTTACTGAATAACATCCGAGGAGTCCATTTTCAGGAAAATGATAGTATTGGTAAGGAGTTTTAACTTCCTGAGAAGTAATTTTTATTAATGGATCATTGATAGTTTCTGCATAATAAATGTTAAAAGACGTAATATCATCCGCCATGTCCGGACAACTAAGGTAAGGGTTTGTCCATTTAACGGTATTGAATAATTCATCTTCATTGACGTCACTATTCAGTATGTCGCATATGTTTATGACTTCCAGAACAGGAGGACAAGGTGCCACATTATCATGTGGAGCGTTACATACTTCCTGCGAAAAATTGATTATAGGCTCTTCAATAAATGGAAGTGCATAAGTGCCTTCTGATTGAATAACATAACAATATAAAGTGTCATTTAACAAATTTTTATCTTCATACGAGACTTCGGAAGTCTGGGCAAGAAAATCCAATTGATTCAGGTCATTTTTACGATAAACTTTATAGAGTAGATTACTCCATGGTGTTTCACTATTCCAGGTGAGTTTATTCGTTTTGTCTGATGAAGTGGCTGAAGTAAAAATGGAAGATGCCTGAGGAGATTCTCCATATTTGATTCCATTGGCATAGAATACTATTATATAAAAATATTGATTTGCAAAAGTATTCAGATTTTTGTCAATATAATTGGTATCCAGAGGACTGATAAAATAAGGAATCAGAAAATCAGCTATGGTTACAAAATTCAGATTTTGATCTGCTCTCAGTATTTCATAACGATATGGGCCGGGATTCTTTAATGTATCCAATTGTTCAGAAAAAGGTTTTGTCCATCGCAGATGAATTTCACCATTAAAATCAGATGTGTTAATAACTGATACTTTTGTTATAAGCGGAATGTCTCTTGATAATATCAGACATGTTTCATTGGATGGCAGACTTTCAACCCTGTTGAACGGATTGTTGGTTGAAGTCAGTTTAGCAAATTCTGCCTGTACCCTGTAACAATATGTATTGCCATTTTTTATATTTTTATCAACATAAAAGTATTTTTCATTTTCCTGGCTTAAAGTTTTTGGAAAAATCCTTTCGTATGGGGAGTTGGTTAGTCCCGGATTGCATGTGTCAGGTTCAAAATTGGTACTGGATATTTTACGCCATACTGAGAAACCCTGAAAATATTTATTGGTAGTGATTTCACAGTCATAAGGAGCATCCCATTCCAATCTGATTTGGCTGTTTTCCGATTTGGCAGTAAGATTTTTTGGTGGGGGTCCTACCACTTTTATTCTGATAGTTTTAAGAGTAGCAAGACCTGTAGAGTCGGGATAAAAATTATCCACCGCCCTAAGTACTATCTGGTGGTATTGATTTGAAATGTGATCACACGTTGTCTGCCAATCCAATGTAGCGAAGAATTTAACCGGAGTAAAAATGGAAGGGCCGGTGAGTATCGCAGGAGAAGGAATATTGAATGGTCCTCCGGTTGCTGTCAATTTGACTTTTTGGTTTGTGTTCGGGTCGTCTACTTCTATTATTAGAGATACTTTTGTACCGGCTATGATACAAATTTCATCAATTGCTTTTACGGTCGGTGGTTCATTTTCACATGCGCGGATGAGAATCTGCATATCTCTCAGGATGACATTTATTAACTTTCCATTTCTGTATTCTTTGATCTTGATCGCAATATTATACTCGCCCTGAAGCTTGGGCGAGTCCCATCTGACTTCACCGGTCAACACATTGATAGTAAATGAATTGTTTAACACAGCTCCAATTTCGTCCGGTAGTTTATAACCTGGTACGGGTGTATTTACGGCTTGTAAAGGTGCTGCCAGTTCATAAGCCAGACTATCTCCGTCTGCATCAAATGCGTTGGGATTATGGATAAAAAGTTTGTTGACACAACCAATATCAATAGGTGGTTGCAGAAGTATAGCTGAATTATTAAATCCCTGGAATTGCTGATCAAGCAGCGTGAAAGTGGTACTTAGAAAGAATGGAATATCAATGGAATTAGGATAATTGACATTGAGAATGCCTCCTATACGGTTGGGGTCCAGAAAGGATACACTATAAGTAGCTGCTCCAGGATAAGTATGAGTAGCAATATAATAGTTGATTTTTATATCGTTGGGTTCAATTCGGGTTTTTGAATTGTCCCTTCTGACAAATTGATTTGTGTTGTCTCCCCAGAATACATCCAGACTGTCGCGGTCTGCCGCTACACTGCTGTTTTTGGTGTATGTAGTGATGGTGATTTCTATGGTCAATGGACCCAATTGTCTGTAAGTGATTTCTCCTGCCCGATTATGGGTGGTAGAAGCCATACCTGTACACAGACACACGATGAAGAAAGAAATAATATAAGTACTGAAAAATTTCACTGATACAAATCTAATACAAATTTCAACATATGTTAACCTAACAAATTATTTTGGTGGAGGTTTTGATATAAATGTCCTGGAGACGTCAAATATTACAAACCAATTTTAAATTAAAATGAACAGTGTAATATTAATGAATTATCAAAGAATAATTCAAATTGTTGGGGTATCTTAATAGGCATCATTTTTCCTTATTTTTTTATAACTGTTGTTAACCCGTAAGTTTAATTAACATCAGTCATTCAAAAATCTATTGTTTCTGATCAATTAAATGTTTATTGTCAATGAAAATATAATAATTCTTGAGTTTATTGTAAAGTTAATGGTATATTAGCAAAGATTTTTTATCTTTACCTTCAGCAATTAATTGAAACATAACCTTAACACAATCAACTAAATTTAGATGAAAAAAATTTACATTTTCTTTTTCATTATTCTTGTTTCCAATGTTACAAAAAGCCAACAATTAGGTTTTGACTCAGCAAAAACACTGTTTGAACTAAATAGTGAACATTACAATTTTGCGCACCCAATGATTCCTATAAAATCTTCTGATGATATTCATTTCGATTTTATAGGTAAAAGTGGTGATGTCGGTAGTCTTTACACCTATGGGCAGGATGGGATTTACACTCTTTCTCAGCTTAATTACCTGAATGCTTTTAATTACATACTTGAGGTAGTTGACTTTGATAATGATGGGTTAAAAGATTTGTTGACAGATTTTGGAATTTATAAAAATACCGGTTCCAATAATTATGTACAAATATTTTTTCAACCTCCGTTTTATATTTTTTTAGGTATGACAGATTACAATAAAGATGGCTTAATGGACATTGTGATAAATACAGAAGATTTTGCTTCCGGAAAAGAAAACCTGATTATACTAAAAAATAAAGGAGATTTGAAATTTGAAGAAGTCTCTATTGAAAAATTAAAAAAACAATACAGAACTCTGACAACTTACGATATAGACAATAATGGTTACGAAGACTTGATATTTACCGTGACCGGTATACCGGACAATCCCGCATCCATTTATTTTAACAATGGAAATGGTGGCTTTATTACTAAGGAAGTTAAAGAATCCTTACATGATTATAATCCGATTGGTCTTCGGGTAACAGATATGGACAATGACAATGATGGAGATTTAATATTGATAGGAGAAGATAACGGACTTTGGTTTTTTGAAAATAAAGACAATTTTACTTCCCAAAATCCAACAACCAATCCCCAACTTAATTCCTGGTATGACATTTTTATGTTAAATACAGGAGATTTAAATAATGATGGTCTGCAAGACATTATTGTAGCTACTCAGACCCAAACTTCAATAACCCTTCAGTGTTCAAAGGCATTGGGTCATTTTACATTTGATGTTATAAAACCAATAGGAAATGTGAAGGGCGGTGTTTTTCAATATTTTATTAGGGGGAACGATATTTCTAGAAATCTTCATGTGTTCGATTACAATGGTGATGGTAAAAGGGATATTGTATTTACTTCTGGCTTTGATAAAAAACAAATCGTTTTTATAAATACTACTTTAATCAGTCATACTGGTGATTCAGAAATAACCTTTGAGATATTTCCCAATCCGGTTACAGACATATTAAATATAAGAACAGCAACAGGATTTTCATCATTGGTCAAAATTTATGATATTTATGGCCAGGTGCTTATTTCAAAACCTGTTCTAAGTACTTCAGCTGAATTAGAAATGGGCCAACTTTCTAAAGGTACATATTTTATTGAAACCACAGATAGTGCCGGTAATACATCTGTTAAAAAGTTTACTAAAATTTGAATAAATAATGTGTGTTCAATCTAGTATTTTGATCAAGTTATTTTGTTAAATCGGGGATTAAAACCTAAGTTAATATGGAAGCTATTGTAAAATAAGAGCTCACTCCGGCTCCGTTATCTCAAACCAATCTGATATCTTTGCTACGACTTACCAAAGTAATCCATGAATCGAATACATCTCGATCTAATAGCTCAGCATCTTGGCATTCCACTGAACGGAGTAAAAAATACAGTGATTTTGTTCGAAGATGAAGGGGCTACTATCCCATTTATAGCCAGGTACCGTAAGGAGAGAACAGGTAGTCTGGATGAAGTCCAGATATCAGCTATCCTGAAGTATTACAAAAAGCTGGAAGAACTTGAAGAACGAAAACAGTTCATATTGATTTCTATAGAGGAACAGGGAAAACTGACTCCGGAACTGAAAGAAAAGATACTGTCATCCTATGATCCACATGAAGTAGAGGACCTTTATTTACCATTCAAACGCAAGAAAAAAACAAAAGCTGATATTGCACGGGAAAACGGGCTGGAACCATTAGCCAAAATTATTATGATGCAAAGGGGTCAGGATATGGATCAAGCAGCCGCAAGATATGTCAACGATAAAATTATTACTCCAGGTGATGCCATTCATGGTGCGCAGCATATCATAGCTGAATGGATCAGCGAAGACCAGGATATCAGGGAACGACTGAGGCACAACTTCAGGAAAACAGGCATTATCGTTTCGAATGTGAATCCAAAAAAGAAAGCTGAAGCAACTAAATATCAGGATTATTTTGAATTTCGTGAGGCCCTTAACCGATGTCCTTCTCACAGATATCTCGCGGTACTGCGAGGAGAAAATGAAGATATGCTCAAGGTAAGTCTGATTATAGACGAAGAAAGAGCTTTACAGATGATAGACCGGAAATTTATCAGATCTCAGGGTCGGGAAGCAGATGTCATAGAAGAAGCCATAGCTGACAGTTATAAACGGCTGTTGTTACCGGGTGTGGAGACACAAATCAAAAATGAATTTAAGGAAAAAGCGGATGATGAAGCTATCAGGGTTTTTGGCGAAAACCTAAGGCAATTGCTTCTTGCTGCACCATTGGGTCAAAAACCTGTTCTGGCTATAGATCCGGGATATCGTACCGGCTGCAAGGTAGTGTGTCTTGATGCTAATGGCGATTTTTTGGAATACACCACTATATTCCCGCATTCACCACAGCTACAAACCAATGAAGCAAAAAGTATCATCAGAGATCTGGTGTACAAATACAGCATCCAGGCCATTGGCATTGGAAATGGCACTGCATCAAGGGAAACTCAAACTATCATGCAGGAAATTAACTTTGATCCTAAAATTGAAATATATATGGTCAATGAAAGCGGTGCATCCATTTATTCAGCTTCAGATTTAGCCAGAGAAGAGTTTCCTGACAAAGATATAACCGTGCGTGGGGCTATTTCAATAGGCAGAAGACTTATGGACCCCCTGGCTGAATTAGTCAAAATAGATGCAAAATCAATAGGAGTAGGCCAATACCAACATGATGTCCATCAAGGAAAGCTAAAAGAAAGTCTTGATTTAACAGTCACCAGTTGTGTCAACAAGGTTGGTGTCAACCTGAATACTGCATCGAGACATATACT
>JACMLK010000143.1 GCA_014379665.1 Saprospiraceae bacterium
CAAAAACACTACTCACGACCAATGGCAGGCAGCAGCAGAAGCATGGTATAGGTGGAGTCCTACGCTTAACCAATGGCTAGGCAGAGCAACAGACGAACTGTTGGACATGGCAGGCATATCCGGCGGGCACCGTGTTTTGGATATTGCAGCCGGTGCAGGTGAACAATCCATCACGACTGCCAAAAAAGTTGGTCCCACAGGTTATGTTTTAGCCACTGACATTTCCTCAAATATCCTTGAATATGCTAAACAAACCGCGGCAACTGCAGGAGTAAATAACATAGAGACAAAACTAATGGATGGCGAAAACCTGACGCTTGAAGATGAAACATTTGATGCCGTTATTTCAAGAGTTGGACTTATCTATTTTCCTGACCAACAAAAAGCTTTAAAAGAAATGCTCCGTGTATTAAAGCCGGGCGGAAAAGTCGCAGCCATTGTTTACTCAACTCCGGAAAAAAATAAATTTTTTTCTGTTCCTGTTTCCATTATTCGCAATCGGGCAAAACTACCTCCCCCGTTGCCAGGTCAACCCGGACCATTCAGTTTAGGCGCAGAAGGTGTTATTGAAAAAGCATTTTCACAAGCGGGTTTCAAAAATGTAAATTCAAAACTTGTTGACTCTCCGTTGCTGCTTTCATCTGCGAAAGAGTGTGTACGGTTTGAAAAAGAATCATTTGGTGCTTTACACCAGATGATGAGCAGTTTAACTGATTCTGAGAAAGAATCCGTTTGGGATGAAATTGAAAGCGAGCTTAAAAAGTTTGAATCCGGGAAGGGTTTCGAGGGTCCTTGTGAAATGGTTGTAGCTGTGGGAGAAAAACAATAAAATCGAATAAAATAAACTGCCTACAACAAAAGTATTGCTGCAACTGACATAACACCTTATGCAATGACATTTTCCGGTGCATCATGACATAAAAATGCAATGACAAGACGTTCTATCTTACTCCTATTCGTAATCTTTGATTCGACACTTTCCTTTGGACAAAAGTTGGGTGATTATTACGTTCCTATTTCTATTGACAGTACACAGGGGGGCAGACTAAAATTTCTTAGTGACTCAACTGTTGAGTTAAGTAGTATACCGCGACACATGAACCCTTCTATTAAGACAGTTTATAAGTATACATCAACAGACACGACTATTCAAATATTGCCAGAACCACTTACCAACCAGGATAGTCAGCCATCAGGTCTATATGTACATTCCTTAGTTTTAAAAACAAAAATAGACTTAACAAAAATTGACGGAGGTTTTATTGATTATAAAAAATCTCTTATCTATGTCAGACACAAAGATTTTGATGACAATCCAGACATGGCTTACATAATTGACGGCGAAACTTTTATTCAGGACATGGGTGTGACAAATGGTTATGGATTAATTAGAAAAAGCCCAAAGAAAAACAAGGCTCTTCAAAAAAAATTAAAAGGTATTGATATCGATAATTGCACAATCGAAATTGTGAAAGGCCTTAACGCTTATAAACGATTTGGCATAAAACGAGTTTATGGTTGTATTGTTATTACTACCAAATAAAACTACGGTTACATGGGTTTGCTTCATGTGGACTAATGTTTTCATTTGAAAACGAGTCAATGAAAGAAAAGTTGGCTAGGGAAAAAATAAACAAACAAATCATCGAGATATTTTTTTTAGGGAGTGAACTGCCGCTACATAGTTGCTTACGGAAAGCCTTGTTGTAATAAATTCAAATCATTTACTAATTTCAATCGGCTTTCGGCACGCCCTGTTCGTTAGGGGTCATTGTAAAACGACTGACACCTTCAGAAAATGGATCTAAAAATAAGACAAGAAAACAGGGACGACATCAACGAAATCTATAAAATACATACTCTCGCATTCGGACAGGAAAATGAAGGCAAACTTGTTGACCTGCTGCGTGACAGTGACACCTTTGTACCCGAACTTTCATTGGTTGCGACAATAGACAACAAAATAGTTGGACACATTTTATTTACCAAAATAAAAATAGCGGACGACAATCAAAACGAATTTGACAGTTTAGCACTTGCTCCAATAGCTATTAAACCTGACATTCAAAAAAAAGGTATTGGCGGACAATTAATCAGAGCAGGACTTAACAAAGCCAGAGAATTAAATTTTGAATCTGTTATTGTATTGGGACACGAACATTATTATCCAAAATTTGGGTTTGTGCCGACAACCAAGTGGAATATTAAATCACCGTTTGACGTTGCAACAAATCTCTTTATGGGACTTGAACTTATGGAAGGCGGACTTAAAAATGTTAGCGGAATAGTAAAATACCCGAAAGAATTTGATAGTGTATGACGAGCGATAAAAAACAACGCCCATAACACTGAGTTTTACTTCTACTGGTTGGCTTCCCCGCAGGAGATGTGAAGAAGCTCTTTACATCAGACAGATACCATGATATGCCTTATGCAATACCTTATCTATGCTTCATCCTGCCTTTATCCTGGATTCATCATGGCTTCGATCATACATCTGGCAAGTATCCGGCATACTGTCCTCATACTCCCCTCATACTCTCCTCATACTGTTCTCATACTCTACCCATGCTTAAATCATACTCTTTTCATACTCTCCTCATACTCTCCTCATACTTGAACATACTTGAAATCGTATCATCATGCGGGGAAGGTAACGGGCCTATTTCTCATTTAAAAGATTTGGGCATATTATCGACAGCCTCCATGATCACCGTTCTGGCAGCTTTTGGACCCGTGAAATCGGAATTGATGATCAGCGAAACCTGCACATGATTTCCAAATCCGATCACTAGTGATTTCAGCGCGCCGGCATTTTGGTTTGAAGAGTAGCTTCCACCCTTCCAATAACAAGTCATTCCTCTGTCCGTGTTTCCGCTTCTATCATATCCCATTTTGTACTTGATCATAAACTCACTGAACTCTTGTGAGAGTATGCTGGTTGAATAATGAAGTTTCCTGAAGAATTTTGCTAATTGCGCCGCCGACATTACCCATCCCTGGGCACCCGCCTCCAGCGTAACATCTCCGAAATCGGTACCGCTTTTATTATTATATGGAAACTTATAACACTTGCCGGTTACAAATGGAAGTGCCTTACAACTGATCGACCCGGGATTATCGATTCCGGCGGGCGCGAATACCTCATTTTGTATATACGTCACATAAAAACCTGCATACATGCCGGCCTGCATAAGTTCAGCCGCTCCAGGGTTCTTATTGTATTGAGGAATATCATAGCCTGCTACGGCGGGGATCAACAATCGCATTACATCATAGTTGTGATTGCTGTAGTCGAACTCCCCCCGTAATGACATGTTACAGCCCTGGACCATATTACCCTTGATATCATTGTAGAACTCACTATCTCCTCCAAACCGAAATCCCGAACGGTGCTCCATGATGTCTTTGAATGTTACATATTTGATAGAGTCATGAACATTCCAATGCCTCGGCAGGTAGGTGTGGAATGGGG
>JACMLK010000144.1 GCA_014379665.1 Saprospiraceae bacterium
ACAGCATCCACTCCTGCTTTTGGAAACAACATATATAAACTTATACTCAGCAAAATATAAGAGATAACCAAAAATATTAAAATACTCACTTTTTAGATTTTTATTCCGCACAAAGATAGAATTTATCTGACATATAATTTGGAATCAAGGAGCAGTTTTAGAATTGGGGGATGATTCCATCGACCAATATGGATGTTTCCGGGCTTTTAAGATGTCTTTTATTAAGTTGCTGAGTTGCTAAATTGTTTGATTTGCGGATTTGCGGATTTGCTGAGTTGCAGAATTGCTAAATTGTGGATTTGTTGAATTGTGGTGTTGCGGATTTGTATGAACTGCCCGCCTACAATAAACCATTTATTTTAAAGAAAAATCCCGCATTCATTGACAATAAACAGACGCGGGATTTTCTTAAAAAACTGTACTTTTTTTTTTGACCAAATTATCTGGTGAATAATAATTCTCTGTACTTGGTCAACGGCCACAATTCATCATCAACAAGCAATTCGAGTTTATCACAGGCATATCTGATGTCATCAAAAAATGGTTTGACCGATTTACAATACACTTCAGCCCTTTTATCCGCATGATCGATTTTATTGGCTTTTTTCCTTTCCTCAGTCATTTTGTCTACATTGGATTTAATAGAGCCGATATATCCGGAAATTTCTTTGATCATATTCAATTGTTCGGAGGCATATTTGGTATATTCATCACCGAATATTTCTTTAAGTCCTTTTACATTTGCCAACAAAGTATTCTGATAAGCTATCCCTGTAGGTATCACATGGTTTGTCGCGATATCACCCAGAATTCTTCCTTCGATCTGCAGTTTTTTGATATACTCTTCGAGTTCGATCTCATATCTTGCTTCCACTTCAATTTTATTCATGATGCCATGTTTTTCGAAAAGTGCAAAAGTCTCTTTAGAAATCTGGATTTTGAGTGCTTCAGGTGTGGTTTTGAAATTGGAAAGACCTCTTTTCTTCGCTTCGTTTACCCAATCTTCACTGTAGCCGTCACCTTCAAATCGGATTCTCTTTGAAGATTTAATCAATTCTCTCAGGACATTAAAAATAGCATCATCTTTTTTCATGTTTTTGTTTTCTACGAGATGGTCTACTTCCAGTTTGAATTTCCTGAGTTGTTCAGATACAATCACATTCAGGACGGTCATTGCTTTGGCACAATTTGCAGAAGAACCCACCGCCCTGAATTCGAATTTATTACCCGTAAATGCAAATGGTGACGTTCTGTTCCTGTCTGTATTATCCAATAGAATTTCGGGTATTTTTCCTACCACGTTAAGCTTAAGTTCTGTTTTCTCTTCGGGAGAAAGGTTGCCGTCTGTTACCCTTTCGAGCTCATCGAGGACTTCAGTCAGTTGTTTGCCTATAAATACCGAAATGATAGCTGGTGGTGCTTCGTTGGCTCCTAGCCGGTGATCGTTGTTGGCAGATGCGATAGAAGCCCTGAGCAAATCATCATAATCATGGACGGCTTTTATGGTATTGATAAAGAATGTTAAAAATTGCAGGTTGCTTTTTGGCGTTCTGCCGGGACTTAAAAGATTTACGCCTGTATCTGTAGCAAGTGACCAGTTATTATGTTTTCCGGAACCGTTAATACCCGCAAATGGTTTTTCGTGAAAGAGTACTTTAAAGTTATGTTTTGCAGCTATTTTGCTCATTACATCCATTAAAAGAGAGTTGTGGTCTACTGCAAGGTTTGCTTCTTCATATATGGGGGCCAATTCAAACTGATTTGGTGCGACTTCGTTATGCCTTGTTTTCACAGGTATGCCCAATTTGATACTTTCTATTTCCAATTCACGCATAAAAGACAACGCTCTGTCCGGGATTGATCCGAAATAATGGTCTTCCAATTGCTGTCCTTTTGCAGCTTCATGGCCGAGCAATACTCTACCTGCCATGATGAGATCAGGTCTGGACGCTGCAAGAGCGCTATCTATCAGAAAATATTCCTGCTCCCATCCCAAGGTGGCAATAACTTTATCGACATTTTTGTCAAAATACCTGGCTACTTCTGTAGCCGAATGGTCTATACTCTGTAATGCCCTTAGAAGCGGTACTTTGTTGTCCAGTGCTTCACCGGTATAGGACACAAATATAGTGGGTATACAAAGCGTAGTGCCCATTATAAACGCCGGCGAAGTTGGGTCCCAGGCGGTGTATCCTCTGGCTTCAAAGGTATTTCTGATACCACCGCTTGGAAAACTGGAAGCATCGGGTTCCTGCTGCACTAATTGACCACCATCAAATTTGTCAATTGCTGTGCCATCTCCCGAAGGTTCAAAAAATGCGTCATGTTTTTCAGCAGTGCCTCCTGTGAGAGGTTGGAACCAATGGGTATAATGGGTAGCTCCTTTGGATATTGCCCAGGATTTCATCCCGGTGGCTACCTGATCAGCGATCTTTCGGTCTATTTTTTTTCCTAAATTTACAGCATCCAATACGGCATTGGAAGCGTCTTTGGACATGTAGTGACTAAATGAATTTTTATTAAATACATTGATACCATATAATTCTGAACGTCTTTCTGCTGGTTCAGTAATATTGAGCGGTTTTCTGTCCAATGTGGTGCGCACAGCCTGAAATCTTATAAATGCCATTTACTAATAATATTTTGTGGTTTAAAATGGCAAATGTATTTATTTTATGGGGATATATAAAATAAATGTTATGTTTTTTTGACGAATGATATAAAAATAAGGGGGGTAGTCTGGAAAATTGTTTGATTTGATTGATTTGATTGATTTGGATGATTTGCTAATTTGCTAAGTTGTTGAGTTTCGGATTTGTTAGAGTTGTTAGATTTGTATGATTTGTGGATAAACCATCAGTCACTGTCTACAGCAAGGAAGCTTAAAATAACAAAGTTATTTTAAGCTTCCTTACTTTTAGATTTGTATTTTAAAAATTGGTAATAGGTTTGTTAATTTCTGAAAACAACTTCTACTACTTTTTCGTCAAATTTTTATAAATAACTTTGAACTTACCCCAAATATGGATGTCATTTTTAAGTGATATGCTCCGGCAGGGAGATGGCTCATATCCATCCACCATTCATTGGTGTTTTTTGTCACCCTTCCATCCAAGTTAATATGCTGCCCGGTCAAATGGGTGACATTCACTTTGGTCCCCGGCAGAGATAACTCATCAGATATCAATTGAAAAATGTCCGATCCCGGGTTGGGATATATACCTATACTCCCCGATATCGAAGTCGTTTCAATTCCTGTAATCAAAGCTTTGCCATTAGTAATACAACCATTTTTGTCCTTTATAACAACATCATATTCATTATCAGGAAGTTCATTAAAAATACTATTATCCAGATATACGCCACCACTATCAATACTGTATACATATGGCGGTGTTCCTCCGGTACCTATGATCGTAATGGTGTTGAGATCAATCTGTATACCCAGCATCAGTTCTTCCGGTTCTGAAATTATAATAACTCCTGACAGGGAATCATTTTTGTTGTCTTTGACCACATAACTATATGATGCCGGTGACAAGTTTGTCCACTCCCGCACGGTGCTAAATGGAGCCCCGTTCAGGCTATATTGAAAAGGGAAAGAACCATTGGCAGCCAGGAGATTGATCGAACCATTATTTTTTCCAAAACAGGTTACATGTTTTACTGTTTTATTGACAGCGTTTAATATATTCAAACTAATATTGATTGTCTTTAGGCAATTATTTGCATCTCTGACATAAATTTTATAAGTGCCATTATCTGTAAATTGAATAGTGTCATTGGTCGTGTAGTTTATACCGTTGGTACCATACTCAAAGGCACCTGTGCCACCTGTAACCTGAACCACTACCTGTAATTTGTTTTGAAGTAATACAATAACAATGGGAGCAGGTGAAGAGGTATAAACGGTATCTGAAGCAAAAGTTTTATTTCCGCTGTCTTTCACGGTGATGGAATATTTTCCGGCATTTAAACTAAAGGAAGGATTTGTTTGAAAATTCTGCCCGTCAGCACTATATGTATATGGTGGGACACCACCACCCGCTATAGCCTGAATGACCGCTTTCTGGCCCGAACATAATATATCATTGACAATGGTGGATGAGCTATATAAAGGTGAAATATCAATAGTCATCTCACTGCTTACTTTGCAGTCATTTTCATCTTTGACATATATGGTATAGGTGCCATTGCCCGGATCAGGAAACGTCGAAGTCATATCATAAGATACATCATCAAGAGACAACTGAAGATTTCCTGTTCCACCTGATGCTATTGCTACTATATCATAATTTGACCGGACCAACTCCAATGTTATTGCTTCAGGTTCTGTCAGAATAATAGTATTTGATGATATTAAACCACCGTTTTGATCTTTTATAAAAATAGCATATGACCCCGCCGTCAGATTTTGGAAGATAGGATCTGTTTGAAAATTTGTATTATCCATTGAATAGGAATAAGGACCGGTACCTCCGTAACCTTCTGCCAGAATACTTCCGTCTGTGTCACCAAAACAGCGCAATCCCTGTTGTTTGAAAGCTGCAATCCCCAGATTGGTTTGCCTTATCTGAATTTTGAACTGTACTCCCGGTAACCACCTGGTCTGATCATCAGTAACATCAAAAGAGAACCCGTCATTTTCCTCAGTACCACCGGAATGGGTGTATGAAAAATAATTATTTTTAATGTCTTCTAAAGATAAAACAGTCCCGATTGCAACAGGCTCATTCTGAATAGTCAGGACTCCGAAAACGGGTAAACTTGTGATGACGATAGAGGTAGCCTGTACATCATCATTTGAAATATCAATTTTAGCCTCATTGATCAAGGCTGATTGTCCTGCACTTACGAGCAACACTTCATTGGTCAGTAATCTGGCTTCCGCGCTATTTCCGCCTGAAGTTTTAAATGATGAAGTAGGTCCAAAAGGTAAATCCAGGCAAGGACTGTTTCCTTTTACACGCCAGTACCAAACTTTATCAGGTACCAGATTTGTATTCCATTTAGTAGCAGATGTTGTGGCAGTTTTATATAATACCAGAAAAGAAGGTGATTCGGCAATCTCGATAGTATAATCTTTTACCCCTGCCAAACCATTCCATTCAAATGTTGTATTTGCAGGATTAATGGTCTGCGAAAAATTTGCGGGTGAACTGGTGATCACCTGCTCAGGCGTTTTATTGCCCACAAATAATTCAATGACGGTGCTCAATTTTTCATTACCTGTAGTAGCCAGTATTTTCAAATTTGTTTTTCCTAAAGGTAAAGACGTCAGATCCGTAAGATGCAAGGTGGACGTTCCCGGAAGTGCCACAGGATTACTGCTGAAATGATATTGTAATCCAACCGGAGGATTGTCAAGAGTCAATTCAATATTCTGATTTATATCCTGCACCTTTTCAAGAGTAATCAAGACATTGACATCTGTTTGATCACAAATATCGACCTGAGAAATATCTGAAATCACCTTAAATGAAGTGGTGATCTTAAAATTTGAATTGGACACATCAAAAAAGATATTATCATCAGCGGCCACCATCACTTTTGTGGTATTGGATGGCAGATTGGGAGTTTCTATTTCAAAACTGCCTGTATTTGGTACTTTGGATGCGAGTGTGACGGGGTATGACTTTCCTCCATCTGATGACAATAAAATATTTACAAGACTGCAGTTGAAAGGTGCCTCATCAGTTTTTGCTTTATCCCAGGTCACTGTTTGTTTGGTGCCAACCTGCCAGTTTACCAATACCGAATTTGGAAAAGTAACCATAAAAGGCCCTGCCTGATCATTGACTTTTACTTCCATATTTACTTCGTCAGTACATCCTCCGAGCGCATTATTGTCCCGAACGGTGCACCTGAACTTCAGCGTACGTGACACAGCTGGCAGTACTTCCCATAGGTTATATCTTCTCTGAAGATCAGGGAAATATCTGGTTGGATTTGAAGTCGGGGAAAGCGACCTGAAAGCCGGACCTGATGTATTGTTTGTTTTGGGTGGCATAGTGGCTACTTCGTTATCCACCTGTTCCCAACAATAAGTCAATAAATCGCCGTCCGGATCTGTACCTTCAGCAGTAAGTTGAAATGCAGTGGACTTAGGTATTGTATAGCTGGATTTGCTGACGTTGACTTCAGGCTTCAGGTTGTCGATATCTGTTTTTACTGCACAGCCATTACCTGAACCCGCCACGACAAAATTGGCAATTTCAGCCAGACTGACGGCATGGAAATGATCATCACTGTTATTTTGAACATTTGGGTCACAAATGCCGGCATAGCCCATGATACTACTGGCACTTCCCGGTTCGATAGCCGTGTTGCCATTTCTTTGACAACTGTTGTTTTGTGTATGATTTGCTCCAAATTGATGCCCCATCTCGTGGGCAACATAATCTATGTCAAACGGGTCACCTATCGGTGCAGCCGAACCTGTGACTCCTTCAGCTTTACTGGCAGAACAGGGAGCTCTCAGTTGGGCAATACCACCACCACCTGTGCTGAATACATGGCCGATGTCATAATTGGGAAATCCGATGATGTTATCAATGGTTGTCTGGTTTTGTCCCAGCATGGCAGATCCGTTTGTATTGGTATATGGGTCCGTAGCAGCATTCAGAAATATCAATTTGTCGGTATCAGATACCAGTTTTAATGTGATCGCAGCATCTCTTTCATATATCGCATTGACCCTGGTGATGGAATTATTGTAAGCTGCGAGTACTTTTTCTATCGTGCTGCCATGAAATTTGGCGTATTCACCAGTGCTGGCCAATGCCAGTCTGTAAGTCCTCAATCTGCAGTCACTGACAAGTTGTGAAGTACCCTCCGGGCTAAGATTTGTAAATTCAGTAGGATTGAACGTTTTATTTTCAATATCAGCAGCTACACCGCATGTAAATTTTCCGGATTTTTTTATAAAGTCTTTTTTGTAATATACTATGTAATCCAATTCACTGGAAGGTGTATAGGGATCTATATATACCGAGCCCTCTTTGTGGTCAAGCATGAGCACATTGATCCCAAATGGAGAGAGACTCATTTTAACTGAAATCTGATGTGAAGAAAGGCCCTTACCGGAAAATGAAGAAAATCCTTTATATTTTTTTGACAGTCCATCATCGAACACAGGGGTTTCAGTCATTTTAAAATCTTCCAATGTGCCATCCGGAAGTGGGAAAGACATGGTAAATGAATTTGAAACGTTTCTGGCTGAGGCATTGTGAAATGCCCTGAATGCTGCTAAATCGAAGGAAAAAGTTTCATATTTCTCAGGGATGATGAGTCTGACTGAAGTTTGATCACGTTGTCCTTTTACTTCTGTTTTTTTCCAGAAATTCATTTGTGAAATGGCTGGAAATGCCAGAAAAACAAATAACGGGACAATAATAAGATTCTCAGGTTTCATAAATGGTTGATATTTGTCGTAAAACTAAAAAATAATTTATCAATTGCAAAAACTACCAAATTATTTTTGGAAATGATGTTATGCAGACGACATGAATGTGGATTTTTAACCATGATAAGTACAACTTAAAGCACTATTTTATTATTTCTGCTATCAATTCATATTCATAACCTTTGCTGAGCGCATAATTGCTGAGTTTTTTCAAACGGTCGAATTGATTTTTAAAGGTTGAATATCTTTCCTTTTTCGATAATAGTTGTTGGAGGGTGGCCACATAATCGTCCTGATTGATTTCTTTCATGCCTTCATTTATGGAATAAGATGAAACATCTCTAGCTTTTAATTCCTGTTTTATTTTATTCCTCCCCCATTGTTTTATGTTGAATTTCCCCCGGGCAAAAGTCCGGGCAAACCGCTCTTCATCCAGGTAGTTATTGGAAATAAGGTCTGATATGATTTCTTCCAACGGGTCACCATAAATACCATGCTCGATCAGTTTATATCGCACTTCACGGTGGCATCTTTCCTGAAACGCACAATATTTTTGTATATTCAATATGGCCTCGTCCTTAGACCAGTATTGTCTTTTATTTTGTTGAAAATCTTCATTGGTCATCATAAAAAATGGCAGATCTGAAAGACCTGCCAATAATTAAGGGTGTTAATAAGAATCTTTTACAAATGTAATCCC
>JACMLK010000145.1 GCA_014379665.1 Saprospiraceae bacterium
ATGAAATCAGGGAATTGGCAGGAAATGATGCTAAAGAAATTAACGCTCAGGGGCATTTTGTCATGCCGGGATTTATCGAAGGACACGGTCATTATTCCGGCCTGGGATATTCCATGATCAATCTAAACTTTCTGACGTCACATAGCTGGGAAGAGATTGTTGAAGCCGTAAAAGAGAGAACAAAGCAATACAAACCAGGTGAATGGATCGTCGGTCGCGGTTGGCATCAGGAAAAGTGGGACAGTATTCCGAAACAAAATATGTACAATTATCCTTTTCATTATGCACTTAGTGAAGCTACGCCGGATAATCCTGTCATCCTATATCATGCCTCCGGACATTCGCTTTTTGCAAACAGAAAAGCGATGGAGCTGGCGGGCATTTCAAAAGAAACAGCCAATCCGGTAGGAGGAGAAATTGTCAGAAGTTCTGATGGTGAAGCAATTGGGGTATTTGAAGAAAGAGCCATGAGTTTTTTTAAGAAAAAGTATAAGGAGTACATTGCTTCTTTAAATAAGCATCAAGTCGATTCAATATGGTATGAAGCTATCAGGCTGGCTGAGGCAGAGTGCCTGCGTAAAGGGGTAACCTCATTTCAGGATGCCGGCAGTACTTTTGGTGAGCTTGATAAATATGAGAAACTGGCCAAAGCCGGAAATATGAAAGTAAGACTCTGGGCCATGATACGCCAACCTGCAGAAGAACTTAAAGGTAAGGTTGGGAACTACAAGCGGAAAAATATTGGTAATCGTTTCTACACCTGCAATGCGATTAAATCAGAAGTAGACGGCGCACTTGGAGCATTTGGTGCCTGGCTTTTAGATCCGTATAGTGACAAACCCGGATTCACGGGTCAGAATACGACCGATATTTATGACATAAAAAAAATTGCCGATATGGCTATGGCAAATGACATGCAGTTTTGTGTGCACGCCATCGGAGATCGCGCCAATAGGGTAGTGCTTGATATTTATGAAGGTATGATGGCACAACACCCTGATAAAAAAGATCTTCGATGGAGGATAGAGCATGCCCAGCACCTCAGTATGGAGGACATTCCCAGATTTGCAAAAAGTAAAATCATCGCTTCTATGCAGGGTATTCATTGTACATCCGATGCGCCATTTGTGGTCAAAAGATTGGGAACAGAGAGAGCCCGACTGGGTGCCTACGCATGGAGATCATTATTGGATCAGGGGGTAATTGTGGCTAATGGAACAGATGCTCCTGTAGAAGATGTGGATCCTCTAAAAAGCTTTTATGCATCGGTGACCAGAAGAAGGGTAGATTCGGATATGGCGTTTTTTCCTGAGCAAAAGATGACACGGGAAGAAGCCATTTATTCCTATACTTTGGGCAATGCTTACGCAGTTTTTGAAGAAGGATTTAAAGGTTCAATCCGAAAAGGCAAAGTGGCAGATTTTGTCATCTTATCCAACGACCTGATCAAATGTACCGATGATGAAATATTAGATACAAGGGTGCTTTATACGATCACTGATGGTAAAGTTCGTTTTTCTCAGGAATAAAAACAAAATTATGGAAATCAATAAATGTCTTTTTTTGCTGTTTTCTCCTTTATTTTTAATTGGCCAGAATGTGAATCCATTTATTTGCGGTCATGAATATGTATTGGATATTAATGAGAAGTCTTACCCGGGTTATAAAGCAGCCATACAAAAAACATTTGAGGCTGCCTATAAAAATATAGATGATCAGCACAGCAGAAATGACATATTTTCCATACCCGTAATAATCCATATTGTCTGGAAAAACAACGAAGAAAATCTGCATGATTCCATCATTCAAACACAGCTGAATATGCTCAATGAATCTTTCAGATTGCAAAACAGCAACAGAGACGATGTCAGAGATATATTCAAAGCGGTTCAGGCAGACGCAAGCATTGAATTTAGACTTCATGAAGTAAAGAGATTGAAAACAAATACAAGTTTTGCACTTTCACTGTCAGGTTTGCCTGATAAAGTCAAACAAACATCACAGGGTGGCAGTGATGCATCTGATCCTGATAAATTCCTTAATATCTGGGTGTGCAAAATTCAACCTATTCCTATTATAGGTGGTCAGATATTGGGCTATGCTTATCCGCCGGTAGGATTGGACAACTGGCCTGCAGGTTCCACAGCACCATCAAAAAATCTTGAAGGTTTGGTTATTGATTTCAGGGTTTTTGGGAGTAATAATCCAAATAAACTGACAGTCAATGGCCTTACGCACAATGCATTGGGAAGAACAACTGTACATGAAACCGGCCATTACTTAGGGTTAAGACACATTTGGGGTGATGGTGGGGGAATATTTGGAGGCAGCAGTTGTAATGCCGATGATGGTATTTCAGATACACCCAATCAGGGCGCTCAGTCCAGTGGATGTGATACATTATCAAATACATGTATTGATACATTATCAGGACCGGATCTTCCTGATATGATCGAAAATTATATGGACTATTCTGCCGAAAGCTGTCAAAATACTTTTACGAAAGAACAGGTAAATCTGATGCGGGTCGTACTGCAAAATCAAAGAAGCCAATTGGTTGATGCCCGTGATATTTTAGTTGCCGGTAGTCATGTCAGTATCCTTCCAAATCCTGCATCAAAATCAATTCATGTACGCCCACTGCCTGAATTTGGGGAGTACAAAATAGAAATAAGAGATTTATCAGCTAAAGTAGTCTATGCACAAAATAACCTTTCAAACAATTTTGAACTCGATATTTCCACTTTTTTGAATGGTTTTTATCTGGTCAGTTTCATTTCTGAACATGGTGTTCAGTCCTGCAAATTAATAATTTCCCATGACTAAAAGATGGTATGATTTTATACCTCATCCCGTAATCATGATTTTTAGTATGCTGGTGATAGCTACTATCATGGGTTATATCATGCCTGCAGGAGCATTTGACAGGGAAATGATAGAAGGAAGAGAGAGGGTAGTTGCCGGATCTTTTAAGGTAATTGCTTCTGATCCATTGTCTTTGATGGATATGTTTATGGCCATTCCGATGGGTTTTAAAACAGCCATTGATATCATTTTTATTGTACTTGCCAGTGGCATCATGTTTGGTTTTATGGAAAAATCAGGCGCTGTAGAGAATGCGATCGGAACCCTTGTCAGGAAATTGGGCGTAAAAAGAAAATATCTGTTAGTAGTCATCATGACCTTTGTTTTTGGTTCTTTGGGGGTTTTCGTTGGTTATGAAAACAATATAGCAATGGTACCTGTGGCTTGCATTCTCAGTCTGGCCATAGGCGGAGATCTGATGCTGGCGGCAGGAATATCCGTTGGCGCCATTACCATAGGTTTTGGACTCTCCCCTTTTAATCCGTATACCATTGGAACAGGGCAGAGAATTGCTGAATTGCCACTATTTTCGGGAGCGATATTGCGAAGTATTTTATGTGTTACCGGTCTGGGCATACTGGCGTGGTATAATATCAGATATTTTCGAAAAGTGTTGACAGATCCATCTTTAAGTATGGCCGGCGGACTTGATACTTTTGGTTTGGGTTTGTCTAAAGCGTTGTCTGAATACTCTTTGTCCAAAAAGGATGTGGTCGTTATTTCTTCATTTTTTGTTTCGATTGGTATTATCCTCTATGGTGTGTTTGTTCATCATTGGTTTATCAACCAGATATCTGCCATTTTCTGTATGCTGGCTATATTTATTGGATGCGTAAACAGGAATACCGGAACAGAATTCGGTACCATAATTCTTTCATCCGTGGCTGTGGTAGCTCCCGGTGCATTTATGGTGGGTCTGGCGACCTCAATAAAAGTAGCTTTGGATATGGGGCATATCAGTGACACCATTGCTTATTATTTGTCTCAGGCGCTCATGCATCTTCCGTTGTCTGTTTCTGCAGTGGGCATGACACTTGCGCAGGCGGTAATGAATTTTGTGATTCCATCAGGCAGTGGACAGGCACTAGCTACGTTGCCTGTTTTAATTCCTGTGGGTGAAGTGATCGGGATGACCAGACAATCAACAGTACTGGCTTTTCAGGTCGGAGATGGGGTGTCCAATCTGATCAATCCATCATTTGGCGGCATTGTGGCTATGCTTGCCATGTGCAGGGTTCCGTTTGATCGTTGGTTAAGGTTTATATTTCCATTATTTTTGATCATTTTGTTTCTGGCGCTTATTTTTGTCGCGGCAAGTGTGCCGTTAAAGTACGGGCCATTTTAGGAATGATTCCAGGTATTCAGGGTCACCTGAATGTAAAGCAATCTAATTGATTGGTGGACCAATTTTAAATCTATAAATATGGCACAAGTTGCAAACTTGCGCCAGCATGAATATTGAAGATACAACCTTCTGCAATCGACTGTAATTGTTTGGTGGAAGGGTGGTGGGATTACCGTGCAACTGCAATGAGAGGAACATAGGAGGAACATGGGAAGATCATGGGAGAGTCATGGGAGGATTGTCGGGACAACGTCGAGGCAACGTCGGGACAACGTCGGGACAACCTATGGAAAATGCGGTGATAACCTGACTAAAGAGTCTGGACAAAGTCAAGACAAAGCAGATTTGAAATTCAATTAAATTTGAGGGAATCGGAGTAATAATAAACAAAAAATCAGATGGGAAAGTTCCCCGGATTTTGGCTAATTGCTTTTAGCTTTTAGCTATTAGCTTTTAGCGATTGTATGTGTTTTCAATTGGTTTTTTTATGATGTTTCAAGCGAGGACGCTTGAAAGAACGAAACCTGAAACTTCAGATCGGAAAGCCCGGTTCCTTCAATGCGTCCCCGCTTGAAGGAACGTTTTTCGCAAATCAATTAATTTTGAGTATAAAAACCACAGAAATATATACTCACATTACTGATAAAATGAAATCACACGTAATAATTCTTTTGATGACATGCATATATAAAATTGTAGTGTATATTTGTTTACACTTACGATGTTTTATGCTGTAAGTATAATCGTTGTACGATATTTTGTAAACAAGCACAACAATACATTGGCATTGATAAAATCAATTCTTTCAGTTCTTGCAGTATTTTTTTCAATATGTGCCTTCGCCCAGAAGGACAATAATGTGACTATCGGAACTATTGATAGCATCCAATCAAAAATTCTGAATGAACAACGAAAAATTTGGATATATGTGCCACACAATGGACAGGCTGATTCTAAACAGCGATACCCTGTATTATATTTATTAGATGGTGATGCACATTTTTATTCAGTAGTTGGTATGATACAACAACTCAGTCAGGTAAACGGTAATACTATTTGCCCTGAAATGATTGTAGTTGGCATTCCAAACACGGACAGAACAAGGGACCTGACACCAACTCATGTAGTTGTTGACCCGCCCTTTATGGATAGTACATTTTCAAAAACTTCAGGAGGAGGTGAACAGTTTGTTTCCTTTATCGAAAAGGAATTGATGCCGCATATTGATTCTTTATATCCAACAGAACCTTACAAAATGCTAATCGGGCATTCATTTGGAGGTCTAACAGTTATTAACATTGCAATAAATCATACAAAATTGTTCAACTCCTACATTTGCATAGACCCAAGTATGTGGTGGGACAAAATGAATTTTTTAAAAGCAACAAAGAAATCTCTCGCAGAAAAAAACTTTTCAGGTACAACTTTGTATTTAGGAATTGCAAATACTATGGATGAGAGCATGGACATAACTAAAGTCCAAAGCGACACTTCAAGTGAGACCAGACAAATCCGTTCAATTCTTGATTTGGATAAATATATAAATGCTCAAAAGCAAAACGGGCTTAGATACGAAAGTAAATATTACAGTAATGATGATCATGGATCTGTGCCAATGATTGCTGAATATGATGGATTACGCTTCATTTTCGACAAGTATCGTTTTAAGCTTCATTTTAAAGATTTTATCGATTCTACAGTCGATTTAGCAAATAAATTTCAACAACATTATCAAGAGGTTTCAAAACAGTTTGGCTATAAGGTTTCCCCACCTGAAAATATGTTAAATGGCTTGGGGTATGAATTTTTACAACAAAAACAATATGGCAAAGCGGGAAAATTTTTCAAAATGAATGTTGACAATTATCCTGAAAGCTACAATGTTTATGATTCTTATGGCGACTATTTCTTGGCAATTAGTGACAAATCAAAAGCGATAGAATATTTCAAAAAAGCTTTGTCTTTAAAAGAAAATCCAGAGTCTAGAAAAAAGTTAAATATGTTATTGGAGTAAAATAAAACATCGTACAACACGGGTATTGAGTCAGGCGGGCTGACGTGCAAACTTCCAGCTTTGTGTGTCTATTCAAGTTTAGTGCTAATTCACAGTATTGTACTCCCAAGCCCGCCCTAACGCAAAGCCCGAAAAACGTAAGTCTTGATAATATGACGACCGATTTTCATAGGCAGTTTTTTGTTCAGACCATTACTAAACAATGACTAATTTTAAAAAAAATTACCATGAAACAACTTTTTTGCATCCTGACGCTATCACTCAGTTTTTCAACTTCACAGGGACAAATTCTAAATGCCAGTTTTGAAAATGGCTCAAATCCTGACTTATCAAATTGGAAATGGACTTGCAGTGCAATTTCGTTTAATAACGCACCGGCAGGTGGAGGCAATTGGTGTATTAAGGTTTATGGAGGAAACACGCAAGGTTGTTTTCCTGGCTATGCCTACCAAAAAATACCTTCTATTACAAATGGACAGACATTTATTCTATCTGGCTGGGCATTTGCACAAACTGCACCGCCTATCGGACTTTATTTTGGTAAAATAAACAATGGTGTGGTTACACTTCAATCGGGCGACACCACATCTTCAACTTCCTGGGCACATTTAAGTATTCAAACAAGTTACACACTTTCAGCAGGGGATACAGCATTGGTTGTTTTAGATGGCGGACTTGCAGGAGGACCTGTTCAGGGTTACGGTTACTTTGACTTAATAAACCTTCAGCAAGTGACAGGAACAAATTCTCCTGAACAAAAACAGTCATTTAAAATTTCCCCTAACCCATTCAACTATCAAACGACTTTGCAGACAGATAATCTTTTAATAAACGCAACTCTTTTGGTGGTCAACGGTTTCGGGCAGACCGTGAAACAAATCGAAAACATCAGCGGTCAAACAGTTACTTTCTTCCGCGACAATCTTGCAAGCGGACTCTATTTCGTTCGGTTGACAGAAAAAAATAAATTTATTGCTGAAGACAAATTAGTTATCATCGACTGACTGGAAAGACAATAGCACATTTGCCAACAGAAACGCTAACCCTTAACTAACCGTTTACATGCGGGCTATCACAGACATACTACATAAAGATTAAGGTATAAATCTATAACCCACACCCCTTACGGAATAAAAATGTAACGGTTTACGTTGGTCTTTTTCAAAATATTTGCGAAATGACAGTATAAAATTATCAATGGTACGGGTAGAGGGGTAGATGTCATAACCCCAAACGGTCTGGAGAATCTGTTGACGGGAGACCACCTGGTTTTGGCGGTCGATGAGGAGTTTAAGCAGCTGAACTTCTTTTTTGGTCAACCGGACTTCACCGTTGATGCCTTTGGCTTCAAAGGTTACAAAATTGATTTCGTTGCCATCAAAATTGTATTTCTCCAGGTCTTTTGGATTTTCTTCCGAACTTCTTTTTAACAGATTCTGAACCCTTAGTAGCAATTCTTCCAGATTAAAAGGTTTAGTAAGATAATCATCTGCACCGAGTTTGAGTCCGGTGATTCTGTCTATGGAAGTGTCTTTGGCAGAAATTATAATGATACCTACCTGTCGGTTGCGCAGCCGGACCCGTTCACATATCTGAAATCCATTCACTTCGGGTAACATCACATCGAGTATCATCAGATCAAAATGTTGTCCTTCAGCCAATTCGAGGGCTGTGCGTCCATTATCCGTGGCAATCACTTCATAATGTTCCATCTCCAGATTCATTTTTATGATCTTGCGAAGCTGGTCTTCGTCTTCCACTAAAAGTATGCGCATGGTATTACTGTTTGATCGGTAAGGTTATGGTAAATTTAGTTCCTTTTGGCTGGTTGTCCTGAATTTTAAGCGTGCCTTTGTGGGCTTTGATGATCTTATCGACTATGTACAACCCCAGACCTGTACCTTTTGTTTGTCTTGTATCTTCATTCCCGATACGGTAGAATTGCTGTATTACTTTATTTTTTTCCTTTTCAGGGATTCCACTGCCCTGATCTGAGATTTCCATTTGCAGTTCTTTTGGCCCGGCGATTGCATTCAAGTGAATAATGGCTTCTTCTGGTGAATATTTTACAGCATTTTCC
>JACMLK010000146.1 GCA_014379665.1 Saprospiraceae bacterium
AACAGTGGATTTTTATGGCCGGAAGGCAATATTTCCAAATTGAGTCAAATGAAAGAACTCATGTCGTCTGGTATCAAAGCAGTTAGAGACAATAACACCAAGACGAAAATCATGATTCATTATGCCGGTCATGAACAAGCGTATGCCTATTATAATAATTTGAAAGAACTGGATTATGATATTATTGGATTATCTTATTATCCTTTTTGGCATGGTAAGGATTTGGAAACCTTAAAAAATAATCTTAACCAGTTGGCCACACAATTTGGAAAAGAAATGGTGATAGCCGAGACTTCATATCCTTTTACTTTTGGTTATAATGACCAGACTAATAATGTCATAGGCCTCGATAATCAGATATTAAGCCAATACCCTGCTTCTGTACAGGGCCAAAGTGATTTTTTATCTGAAATAACAACTATCATAAAAAACACACCTAAAGGTATTGGTTTTTGTTATTGGGCACCCGAATGGTTAGCCTTTAAAGGTAATACAGCCACAGATGGATCAAGTTGGGAGAATCAGGCTCTATGGGGATTTGACAATAAGGCTTTGCCGGGAATAAAAGTGTTTAATGAATAGCGGCTGTCAGTAATTTCGATTATTATGAAAATACATAGATTAACACCAATCATTTGGACTGAAGAACTGGAAGAGACGATTGAATTTTATACAGGAATGCTTGGATTTATTTGTGGTGAAAGAAATGATGACTGGGGTTGGGCAGCCCTGAACCATGGAGATACTGAGATCATGATCGCTAAACCCAATGACCATACCCCATTTGAGAAACCAGGATTTACAGGCACTTTTTACTTTAATATTGATGATGCTGATGCTTTATGGACACAAATTAGACATAAGGTAAAAGTCGTCTATGACATTGAAAATTTTGAATGGGGTATGCGTGAATTTGCCATCTTTGATAATAATGGATATACCTTGCAGTTTGGTCATGAAATAGCTGCAACATAAGAGAGAATAAACCTTAATTGATTTTTAATTATGAACTCTAATTAACATGAGTTCAACCAAAAACAAAACATGTCAATCCAATCCAATCTCACTATCACCATACAGAATCGCAAGGCTTTCAAAAAAATACTGGATAGCCTCAGTATTGAGCAAATTAATAAAATACCACAGGGTTTTAATAATAACATCATATGGAATGCTGCCCATGTTTTATCCATACAGCAAATGCTAACCTATGCATTGGGCAATCTGCCTTTTACGCTTCCCAAAGACCAGATATTAGAATTTAATATGGGAACAAGACCTCAGAAGGAGTATGTGGATGAATTTATTGACCAGATAAAAAGTCAGTTTTTTTCAACCCATGATCAATTAGTACAGGATATTTCCGAAAATAAATTTGAGACCTTTAATCCTTTTATGACAGCCATAAAAGTCGAAGTAATAAATATTGAAACAGCCATTGCTTTCAATCAATATCACGAAGCGTTACATATGGGTTACATGCTTAATATCAGGAGATTTTTGTAATATTTTGCTTAAGAGTATGTTTAAAATTCCATCATTTGTCTGCAAGCGGTTATTTTTATTTATCCTGCGTTATATTTTTTCGCCGTAGCTGCCTGCATTAAATACAGGATGCCAAGCAAAGTTTTGCCTGGTTCATTCACTTTCGAGTGATTTCTATCACTCGAATGCTGACAATAGGTCAGCACCGTTCAATCACCTTGGCTAAAATTAAATTTGCTCGCTTTCGCTCAAACATGAAAATTTAAACATACTCTAATCAGGCATATGATATTCCTTGATTTTACGGTAGAGTGTTCTTTCTGAAATTCCAAGCTCATCGGCTGCATCTTTTCGTCTGTTATTAAACTTTTTAAGCGCTTTCCGAATCATATCTTTCTCCATATCTTCAATAGAAAGTATTTCTTCCATTTCTTCCGGCTCATTATAATTTCCGCCTGATTTTCCTGATAATATGATTGGCTTGTTGCTTTCATAATTGGAGAATTCATCTTCGGATAAATCCTTTGGGTTTCTGTCAAAAACTTTTTTAAATACAGCATCGGCCTGATATCCCTGAGAAGACTTAATAGCACTGAGGTCAGGTAAAGTCAGATCATTAGCTCTTACTAATTCGAAAATTAATGATCTGACATCACTCAGGTCACTTTTCATTTCCAAAAGAAACTTAAATAAGATTTCCCTTTCCTGGTAGGTAGATTCTCCATTCAGGTTAAAAGTTCCTATTTTACTGGGCAAAAGTCGGTTTTTAATGTGTGGTACCAATTCAACAAGTTCATCCACATCCAGTTCCTGGGATTCAGAAAGAACACTCAGTTGTTCCACCATATTTTTGAGTTCACGGATGTTCCCGGGCCATCTGTAATTTTCAATCAACAATTTAGCCTCCGGAGTAAGGGTTATTGAAGCCGAGCGGTATTTCTCTGCAAAATCTCCTGAAAACTTTCTGAAAAGCATATAAATATCTTCTCTTCTTTCATGAAGGGAAGGCACTTTAATAGGTACGGTATTTAATCGATAATACAAATCTTCCCTAAATTTTCCGGCTTGAATTTTTTCTTCCAGATTAACATTAGAGGCAGCAACTATTCTGACATCAGTGTTAAGTACTTTGGAAGAACCTACTCTAAGAAATTCACCACTCTCAAGTATTCTAAGGAGATATGCCTGCGTATCCAGCGGCATTTCACCGATTTCATCCAGAAAGATGGTACCTCCGTTGACTGTTTCGAAATATCCTTTCCGTTCGGTGACTGCACCTGTAAATGATCCCTTTTCATGTCCGAAAAGTTCTGAATTGATCGTACCTGCCGGAATAGCACCACAATTGATGGCAATAAAATTATTGTGCTTACGGACACTAAGCTCATGAATGATTCGACTGAATATTTCTTTTCCTACGCCGCTTTCGCCCTGAATAAGTACTGAAAGGTCAGTAGAAGCTACCCTGATTGCCGTATTCAAAGCCCGTTCAAGCAAAGGTGACCTTCCGATAATACCGAATCTTTGTTTTACTCCCTGAATATTCATTGTTTTTTATAAGCTAATTATTAATAGTGTAGTTAAATGTTAGATTTCAGGTTACGATATTACCTTTTAAAGAGCCTCCGGTGGTGGAAGTCACATGTACCATGACGTAGTTGCCTGGTCTGAAGCCATTCACTTTTGGGAAATTGATCATTTTGTTCTGACTGTTTCTACCCTTAAACTCCTGGTCAGATTTTTTTGAATCCCCTTCTATCAGTACTTTGAATGTTTTCCCGACGTCTTTCAAATTGTGCAATAGACCTGTGTGTCTTTGTTTTTCAACAATCTCTGACAGTCTTCTTTTTTTAATTATTTCAGGTACGTCATCTTTGAGCTTCCTGGCAGCGGGTGTGCCGGGTCTTTCAGAGTATGAAAACATGTAGGACATGCTAAAATCAGCCCATTCTATGATACTGAGTGTATCCTGATGATCTTCTTCGGTTTCTGTGCAAAAACCTGTAATAATATCTGATGATATTGCACAATCAGGGATTATCTCCTTTATAGCATTGACCCTTCCCATATACCAATCCCTGTCATAGGTCCGGTTCATCAATGACAGGATACGGCTATTTCCTGATTGAACAGGCAGATGAATATAATCACAGATATTTTCATAATTTGCTATGGTGTACAAAACATCATTGGTGATATCTTTGGGATGTGATGTTGAAAAACGTATCCTCAGATCAGGATGAACCAAAGCTACTCTTTCCAGCAATTGTGCAAAATTAACATGTTCCGTTTCATCAGGACTTGACCATTTGTATGAATCTACATTCTGACCCAACAAAGTTACTTCTCTGAACCCTCTGTCAAAGAGATCTTTTGCTTCAGCGACGATAGAATAAGCATCCCTGCTTCTCTCCCTCCCGCGTGTATAAGGTACTACACAAAATGAACACATATTATCGCATCCCCGCATGATAGATATATAAGCAATGACTCCGTTACTATCCAGTCTCAGGGGTGAAATATCGGCATATGTTTCTTCTCTGGACAAAAGTACATTTATCCCTTTATCGCCATCGTCTGCTTTTGCAAGTAAATTAGGCAGATCCCGGTAGGCATCAGGACCTACCACGATATCAACAAGTTTTTCCTGCTCGAGGAGTTTTGATTTTAAACGTTCGGCCATACAGCCGAGTACTCCTATCAGAACCTCAGGTTTCTGACGCTTTAGTTTATTAAAGATGGTCAGACGCTGGCGGACATTATCTTCCGCTTTTTCTCGGATAGAGCATGTGTTGACCAATATCAGGTCTGCCGATTCCATGTCGCGGGTAGGACCATATCCGGCACTTGCCAAAATAGAGGCGACAATCTCAGAGTCACTGAAATTCATGGCGCAGCCATAGGATTCTATATAAAACTTTTTTAATCCTTCTATGGGCGGGTCATAATAGAAGACTTCGCCTTGTTTTGTTTCGTCTATTTCTTTTTTTACACCCAGGAGGGTTGCATTATCATCGTACATGAAGAAAATTACACTTTTGGAGTGCAAAAATACAACAATTCAGGTTTACAAATGACAAAATGGCAGGAATAAATAGAATTTTAAGGAGAGTTACTGTGTTATAAGGATATAATAATCAGATGCTGTTAAAATTAAATAGGATTTATATTCGTTTAACATCACAGGAAGTACTTCATTTTTAAATGTTTGGATTATCAGCTTATGCGCTTAATTTGTATAAAGGAGTAGGTATAATAAAATATTTAACACTACCATTCTTCTTTATCTTTCATGCAGAATGACTAATTTTGACCCTAAATACCTAATCCCCCATTCATGTTTCTTTATCCTAAAGATATAAAAGAAAAGCTCGAATTCAATAAAATCATCGAGCATATTAAACGGGAGTGTCTCTCGGAGATGGCTAAAGATTATTTTGAACAGATAGAAATACTAACAGATCTCCACACGATTTTGCGATTCATCAACGAAACAGATGAATTTAAAAAAGCCATTGAACGAGGAGAACACCTGCCAATCTCACACTTTGTGTCTATAGAGTCTGATGTACAATTGGTAAGAAAAGAAGGATATGTGCTCGATATAGACAGTATCAGAAACATATACAGAATAGTATCCATTGGCCTTGAGCTGACTAAATATTTTCAGGAACCGGAAAAAGCAAAGTTTAATCCGATGCTCAATGAAGTGGTAGCGAATATCATCCTTGACAAAAGCCTGAATAGTGAAATCGACAGGGTGCTGGATGAAGAAGGCGATGTAAGACCAAATGCTTCTGAAGATTTGCTCAGGATAAGCAAACTTATTAAGTCTAAAGAAAGGGAACTGGATAAAGTGTTTAACAGTGAATTGGAGTTGTATAAAAGCAAAGGGTTTCTGTTGGATTCACAGGAAAGTATACGCAATGGGAGAAGAGTATTGACTGTCTCTGTAGAGCATAAAAGAAAGGTATCAGGCATTCTTCACGATGAGTCTGCCACCGGCAAAACAGTATTTATAGAACCGGAAAAGGTTATCTCAATCAATCAGGAAGTGTATAATCTCCATGCAGAGAGAAGACATGAGGTATATAAGATACTCAGGGCCCTTTGTGCTTTCATCAGGCCATTTGCAGATACACTTCTTACTATTCAGCACATACTGGTCAGGATAGACACTATACGTGCCAAAGCCAGATTTGCTTACCGGATATTTGCAAAGAAACCTTTTATTCAGGAGAAACCGATTTTTGCAATTAAAACAGCATTCAATCCAATCCTTGTCCTTAAGAATGAAAATACGTCTGATCCGGTTGTACCATTTGACCTGGAATTGCACGGCAATAATCGTATTCTGGTGCTTAGCGGTCCAAATGCAGGTGGTAAATCAGTGACTTTGAAATCGGTAGGATTAATTCAGATCATGTTGCAATCGGGGATGCTAGTCCCTGCAGATGAAAATTCAAGATTTGGTATTTTCCATAAGATATTTGTGGATATCGGTGACCAGCAATCACTTGAAGATGACTTGAGTACTTACAGTTCTCACCTGCGTAATATGCGCATTACTACTGAAAATGCGGATAAAACATCACTGGTGCTCATTGATGAATTTGGTTCCGGAACCGATCCTAAAATAGGAGGGGCTATTGCTGAAGCGGTGCTCAACGAACTGAATTACAAAAAGATTCATGGGGTAATTACAACACATTACTCCAATCTTAAATTTTTTGCATATAAAACCCATAACATCGTAAACGGGGCGATGGAGTTTGACAAAAATAATCTCCAGCCAACTTTCAGAATGCATGTGGGTAAACCCGGGAGTTCATTTGCTTATGAAATTGCAGAGAAAACCGGACTTGACCATCGCATTGTGACTTACGCACAGCATAAGACCGGCAAAAATGAAAAAGCCATAGATGACATGTTGATTACACTTATGTCTGAAAAAAAAGAGTATGAAGATAAACTCGCATCACTTCTGGAAAAGCAAGACAGATTGGAAAGATTGATTCAATCTTACGAAACGCTGAATGCTGATCTGGAAATCAAACGAAAGAAAATAAAACTTCAGGCTAAAGAACAGGCAGCCAGTTCAGTGATGGAACAAAATAAAGAGATGCAAAAGATCATTAAAGAACTAAAGCACTCCAAAGATGAAGAAAAAGCTATGCAGGCATCTATTGCTTTCAAAAAAATACAAGAGGATACCATCAAAGAACTCGAAACGCTTAAAATGGAAGTCTTTGCCAAAGAAATCAGCTTGGGTACAGATAAAATAAAAGTCGGTTCATACGTTCGCATGCGTAATGGTACAAGTATAGGAGAGATACTGAGCATCAATAAAAACATGGCTGAAATTCAAATGGGTTTTATCACACTCAAAGTGCCGCTAATAGATCTTGTCTCAACGAAAGAACCCATAGAAATTAAAACCGGCAAAAGTGTCAATACAGGTATTTCGAATAATGAGCGAGTTGATACCAAAATTGACATCAGAGAATACACTAAAAATGATGCTTTGAATATGTTGCAGAATTTTCTGGACAAAGCATTGTTGAACAATGCATATGAGTTAAAGATTATCCACGGGATAGGTAAAGGGGTGATGAAAAACGAAGTTAAAAAAATGCTGAAACAATACAAAGATGTAAAAGAATTCTGGCATCCTGACCCAGAGCAGGGAGGGGAAGGCGTCACGCTGGTCAGGATGTAAACTATACCTGGGGAAGTAAACTATCAACAAAAATACCCGATCTGCGTTTTGTTATTTTAAGTACATTGTTGACGGCTGTATGTTCCAAAACATGGTTTTGGTTATATTTTGTTGGTTTACCAACCAATGCCGGAATTAAACAGTCTTTCATTTATATTGTTAATATAACCAGAATTATTATTATGAAAAATTGTATGTGGTTTATTTTGCTTTTGAGTATTTTTGCTTGTAACAAAGAAGATGTTACCTGTACTGATATTAACTACAACAAAGCGTTCACTGCCGAAGTTGACAAGAAATATTGTATAGATGATGAGAATTTTATTCTGATCACTAATATTGAGAATGCACTCTGTCCATGTGATGTTGTCTGTATTTGGGAGGGTGAATTTTTGATCCATATGACAGTATCCGCTGACGGTACATTGCATGAATATATTTTAGGTAGTTCCGGTCAGATACCCCGTACACCAACATTTGATTCATTCAGGATCAAATTTTTATCTATTACGCCCGATGCATGCGATTCAGGCGTTCAAAAAGACTACCGTGTAGGTTTGGAAATTGAAAAATAAAGCAAAGATTTTTGTTTGCAATTGATCAAGCCCGGACTATGACATTTTGCTAAACAAAATGATTACTTATCTGACTTTCAACATTTACAACAAATAATTTTATTTTTTAATATCTTTGCGGATATTCTTAAATGAATAGTCATATCACAAGGAATGTCAGCAAAAAATATAACAGGGACTTCGTTTTTTAGACACAGGTATCTGAGACTTATGCTTATTGGATTAATCGGATTCCTGGTTTTAATGGCACTTTTGTTTTTTATTATATCCAAAACACTACTGCCCGATACCGAAGAACTTGAAAACCCCAGATATGAAATTGCCTCACAATTCATATCAGCCGATAAGGAGGTGTTTGGGAAGGTGTTTAAGTTCAACCGTGAATGGCTCGATTATAAAGACCTGAACCCAAACATTATAAATGCACTTATTGCGACCGAGGATGTTCGTTTTTTCAGTCATTCAGGTATTGATATTCGTGGAACCCTAAGGGCTGTTTTTTATCTTGGCAACAAAGGAGGGGCAAGTACAATCACCCAGCAATTGGCTAAATTATTTTTTACTCAGAGATCCAGCTCTTTTCCCCGAAGAGTGTGGCAAAAACTCAAAGAATGGGTAATCGCTATAGAATTTGAAAAACGGTATACCAAAGAAGAAATTCTGGCCATGTATCTGAATAAAAGTGATTTTCTATATGATGCGGTTGGAATTGGTGCCGCGGCAAAAACATATTTTGGTGTTGATCAAAAAGAACTGAAAGTCGAAGATGCGGCCGTACTGATAGGTATGCTCAAAAATCCGCGCTTATTTAATCCAATTATAAATCCTGAGAATAGTCAGAACAGAAGATCTGTCGTAATGAAACAAATGGTAAAAAAGGATTTTCTTTCAGAAGATGATTATCTCAGTAAAAGAGTAAAACCTACCAACATGGGAGGCTTCAGGAGGGAGGTACATCATGATGGAATAGCTCCGTATTTCAGATCTGAATTGACTAAGTGGCTTAAAAACATTCTTGATGAAGATCAGTATCGTAAACCTGACGGCAGTAAATATAATCTGTATGTAGATGGACTCAAAATCTACACCACTATTGATACACGTATTCAAAAATACGCCGAGCAGGCTATGTATGAACACATGTCAAATCTTCAAATCAGATACTTTGAACGATGGAAAGGGAAGGATTTTTTAACTTACAATGCTAATGCTGAGAAGACGGAAGGAAGGAAGAAACAACTGATTCAAATGATGAAAGATTCTGACAGATACAAACAGATCAGAGCAAGGCATATGACTCAGATATTCAGTGATATCAACAATAATGTGACTAAGGCTCCACTGTCTGACACTGACATCTTCAGAATGTTTGAAGAAGACGATACAAAAGGCCATTTAAAAACTTTAGTGAAAAAAAAGAACATTACTCAGGACCAGTATGACAATTATTTTGGGCTAATGGAGAGCGACTATTGGCCTGTATTGAAGTCACAATGGAACAAAATGCAGAAAGCGGTCAATACTGCCTTTAATACCAAAACAAGGATGCGCATTTTCGCTTACAATGAATACGGTGAAAAGGTGGTAGACATGACACCTATGGATTCCATCAAATATCACCTTCAACACATGCAGATTGGTTCGCTGGCATTAGATCCTAAGACCGGTAACATATTGGCATGGGTAGGTGGAATTGGCCATAAGTATTTTCAGTACGATCATGTAAATTCTAACCGTCAGGTAGGTTCAACATTTAAGCCGTTTATATATTCTACAGCAATTATCGAAAACGCCATGTCTCCTTGTTACAAGGTCGAAGATGTAAGACAATGTATTCAGGCTCATGATCCGAATTTTAATCTGGCATCCACCTGGTGTCCTGGGAATTCCGATAATAAATATACGGGACAGTCTATTACATTGAGACAAGCCCTCAAAGATTCGAAAAATTCCGTATCAGTTTTTCTGATGAAGGAGATCGGAAATGTACAGACTGTTAGAAACCTCATTGGTAACCTGGGTATTGATAAAGAAAAAATACCAAATTTTCCTTCTATTTGTCTTGGAACGCCTGAATTATCAGTTATGGATATGGCAAACGCTTATACAGCATTTGCCAATGATGGAATAGTAACCAAACCCATATTTGTAACCAGGATCGAAGATAAAAACGGCAGGGTAATATACACCGCAGTTCCTGAACAAAAACGAGCTATCAATTCAGCGTATAATTATGTAATTGTGGATATGTTAAAATATGTAGCAAGCATTCTGCAATCTAAATTCAAATCTGAAGTGGCAGGTAAAACAGGCACTACAAATGATTACAAGGACGGATGGTTTGTAGGCTTTACCCCTGAGGTTGTGATCTCTACGTGGGTAGGAGGAGATCAGGAATTCATCAGATTTAATTCATTGTCTGATGGTCAGGGGGCTGTGATGGCCAGACCTTTTTTTGAAAAATTACTTATGAAAATTGAAGGTGATAACACTATTGGTTTTGGTCAGAATTCCGTTTTTATGAGACCGGAAGAAGAATTGATCGAAATTGATTGCAGTAAATATGAAACAACAGTGCCTCAGGAAGGTGAAGATGCCCAACCCAAAAAGCCTTCCGATTTTGATGAGGAGTTTTAAGTTAATCAATGCCTGTACTAATTATAATACTTGCGGAATTTGGGATAGATTCCGTAATATTAACCGGATGAGTACCATAAATTCGTTGAAAGTCTTATTACTCATTTTAACAAGTACCACTTGTTTCACTCAGCGTCCATGGACCGGTGGATACCATGATACCCTGGAGAATAAATTGAATGTTTGGGAAATTGCAGTCCCTACAGCAATGATAGGATATGGCTTTTTATCAATCCATAATAAAGGATTGCAACATTTTAACGAAGTTGTGAGGGACGA
>JACMLK010000147.1 GCA_014379665.1 Saprospiraceae bacterium
AAGTGTTCTATCACTCTTTTATCTTTAAATTCAAATACTTTTTCTGCAAGTCCCTGAAGAAAATCCCTGTCGTGAGATACCAGTATCAAAGTACCGTCAAATGCTAGTAGTGCTTCTTTAAGCACGTCTTTCGATCTGAGATCCAGATGATTGGTGGGTTCGTCAAGGATTAGAAGATTTACAGGTTCAAGCAGAAGTTTGACCATAGCAAGACGTGCGCGCTCACCGCCTGAGAGCATATTGATTTTTTTGTCAATATCATCTCCGGAAAACATGAAACAACCAAGAATATTTTTTAACTGAGTTCGGATGTCACCTTCAGCCACTTCCTCTACTGTTTGAAAAACAGTTAAGCCCGGATCAAGCAAACCAGCCTGATTTTGTGCGAAGTATCCTATTTTTACATTATGCCCCTGCTCACAGGTACCATTAAAGTCTATTTCACCCATGATGGCTTTGATCATGGTAGATTTTCCTTCACCATTCCGACCTACAAAGGCTACTTTCTGCCCCCTTTCGATGGTCATAGATGCATCCCTGAAGACCACAAGTTCGTCATAACTTTTAGACATATGCTGAACGATGACAGGATAGTCCCCCGATCTGGGTGCAGGAGGAAATTTAAGTTTCAAAGAAGAAGTATCAATGTCATCAATTTCAATCAGCGTCATTTTTTCGAGCATGCGCTCAACAGAGTTTACCTGATTGGCTTTTGAGTAAGTACCTCTGAATCGCTCAATAAATTCTTTACTTTCTGCTATAGATTTTTGCTGTTCTTTGTAGGCTTTAATCTGAGCGGATCGTCTCTCTGCTCTCAATTGGAGATAATGTGTGTAATTTGCTTTGTAATCATAAATCCTACCCATTGTCACCTCGATGGTACGATTAGTGATATTGTCAATAAACGCTTTATCATGAGAAATCACCATCACCGCTTTGGCTTTATAAATCAGGAAGTTTTCCAACCAGATGACAGATTCTATATCGATGTGGTTGGTAGGCTCATCAAGTAGAATCAGGTCAGGTTTTTTAAGCAGGATTTTGGCTAATTCTATTCGCATACGCCACCCACCACTGAATTCGCTTGTTGATCGTTTGAAATCTTCTCTTCTGAATCCTAATCCAAGTAATGTTTTTTCAGCTTCAGCATCATAGTTGATGTCTTCAAGTGAATAAAATTTCTCTCCCAATTCTGATGACTCTTCGATCAGTTTCATATACGCATCAGATTCATAGTCTGTTCTTGTTTCAAGTTCCTTATTTAGAAAAGCCATCCGATCGCGCATGTGGAAGATTTGATCAAAGGCCTTAAGTGTTTCTTCAAACACAGTACAATGATCTTCAGTCAGTAAATGCTGAGGTAGGTATGCAATGACTGCTTCCTTTGGAGTTCTGACATGTCCACGGGTTGGCTTTTGCACACCTGCGATAATCTTCATCATAGTAGACTTACCTGCCCCATTTTTTCCCATCAAAGCGATTTTGTCATTTTCATTGATGATAAATGATATATCACTAAATAAGGAACGTCCACTAAACTCTACTGCCAGGTTATCAACAGAAATCATACCTTGATTTTTTTTTGAAGTTGCAAAAGTATAAAAAAGATCGAAGACCGCAATAAGCTGTCTGATCAACTGTTTTATATAATCCAATGAATATTACTTTCAAGTATAATTTTTGTTTCGCATTATGAAGATTTTACCACAGTTATAGGGTTCAAATCTTTGTAAAGGGTAGTATCAGACTATGGATGAATCAAAAAATGTCATTCATTTCATTTTTCAAAAAAGGCAAATTCTAATTTTTAATTATTTAATTTGCACCTTTTTTAAAGTATTATTTATTTTAGTTCTGATTTCATGGCAATTTAATGCTTTAAAAAAAGGATAATTTTGTCTTTTGTTTAAAATATAATTATTATGTCTGAAAAGGCACCGGTGACCCCTTATGATGATGCTGATGTGTCTAAAAAGGGCCAGGTTACCCGCATGTTTGATAAAATAGCCCCTTATTATGATAATCTCAACAGGGTACTTTCACTTGGTATTGATGTACTTTGGAGAAAAAAGGCTATAAGTCTCTTAAAGAAGGAATCCCCAAAAACTATTCTTGATATTGCCACCGGAACGGCAGATCTGGCCATTGAAGCTGCAAGAGTCATCCGCCCTGATAAAATAATAGGTATGGATATCTCTCCTAATATGCTAAAAATAGGAGAGGAAAAAATTATTAAAAGGGGGCTTTCGGATGTAATTAAATTAGAACTCGGAGACAGCGAAAATCTTTCATATGACACTAATAGTTTTGATGCTGTAATGGCTGCATTTGGAGTAAGAAACTTTGAAAACCTTGAAAAAGGACTATCAGAAATGTATCGGGTACTCCGCCCGGGAGGAACTATCATGGTACTTGAGTTTTCAAAACCCCGACATTTTCCGTTAAAACAATTATTCAATGTATACTTTAAATATATTTTACCCGTTATAGGCAAGGTAAGATCTAAAGATGAGAAGGCTTATAAATATCTGTATGAATCCGTTCAGGTGTTTCCCGATTACGAAGATTTTATTGGAATATTACATAAATTGGGTTTTACGCAATCAAATTACAAAGTTTTAAGCGCAGGTATATGCACTATTTATTTAGCCAGAAAATAGGGATTCTTACATTTTTGTCCATAATGACGTATGCTCTGAATGCTCAGATCGGAGGCAAGGACAATTATAATTTCCGGGGATTTAATAAAAAAGCTTATTATTTTGG
>JACMLK010000013.1 GCA_014379665.1 Saprospiraceae bacterium
AAATTTTAATGACCTTAAATTTGAAAAATAAAACTAAAATGCTCCGCCAAAAACCTTGACCATTGTTCCATTCTCAACGGTTTCGTTGAGTTCCATTCCATTTAGAATTGCCAGTTCTTTATGTTTTGCTGCCGGCATTTTATTATCCTGAAACAACTGCAACAAGGTGGTTTTTTTCTTTGACTCTACTATTTTGATTAGTGTTGGCTTTTTATTAATCTTGGACTGATCTGTCAGCGATTTAAAACTTTTCATGGTAGACTGAAAATTTGAAAAATAGGAATTGAAATCCGCTTTAGTACTCAAACCATGAAATTTATAGATTAAATTGTTGTACTGGATCAGGTAGGTCAACACTTTTAGGGGCTCTGATGCTTGCTGACCACTTTCTGCTGGAGGAGTAATATCAGATAACAACGCTATTGCAGGCAATCCATTGACATTAATATTGGTAGATTCTATCACGATCAATTGATTTTCTTTAATCACTTTATCTTTTGCATCGGTGAGCGATGTGCCTTCACCCACACCAAATGCCATAAGTGCTTTTCCATCCTCCGGCGCCATTTGTACCTGTGCGGGGGAGTTTAATGTTTTCCAACCTGATGGTACTGCAAATTGAAATTTTAATTCAGGATGGTAAAAAATTCCATTCTCAACATATCCCTGCTTGGGATCTTCCCCATAAATCATACCGTCTATCATTTTAAGATAGTTATTTCTGCCCACTTTAAGGGTGGCCGGGTTTAGATTTTTTTGAGCTTCATCTGCAAGTTTGTTAACCTTTGAATTTCTGTCACCCGGATCAGGGTGAGTGGATAAAAAGGTTGGAATTGAACCTCCTTCCCCTCCCAGGTTTTTAAGTGTTTTAAAAAACCCAGCCATTTCATGGGCATCATAGCCTATTTTTGTGCTGTAGTCGACACCCAGTTTGTCGGATTCGGTTTCATGATCTCTACTGAATTTAAGGAATAATAATCCAATCCCTTGCTGCGCAACGTCGGCAAATTTTCTGAAATCTTCTGACACTACCATACCCCCGATAAACAGTACTTGTGTAAGCATTTGCTGACTGTATTGTTTTGCCGAGTGTTTGGCCGCAATGTGCCCTATTTCATGTCCCAGTACACCAGCAAATTCTGCTTCATTATTAAAATGCCCCATAATGCCTCTGGTAAAATATACGTAACCACCGGGTACGGCAAAAGCATTGACAATAGGCGAGTCCAGTATTTTGAACTCATAGTTCAGAGTGGGACGATGTGAGATGGCAGCCATTTGTTTACCTTTATCGGTTATAAAGGCCTGTAAAGCCTTATTATCATATAATCCATACTGCGCGACAATGGCTGGATCGGATTCTTTTCCTAAAGCAAGCTCCTGACCTTCTGACATGAGCATGAATTCTTTTTTGCCTGTCACAGGATTGCGGGAACAGGAAGAAATAATCACAGTAGAAATAATAGCAAATAGCAAAGTTTTAATATTCATGGTATATGTTTTTCAATAATTATAAAAGATAGTAATAATAATATTTAATTTTTTTTTAGTTTCAAAAATGATAGAAATAATGATAAAAATTACAATAATTGATACCCTGCTATTCCATGCCCTCCAATAACTTTTTCAACTCGTGCAATTTAAGCATACACTCGATGGGTGTCATAGTATTGAGATCCAGCTGTTTGATACTTTGTTTAATCTCACCCGCCAAAGGATCAACAGTTTCAAAGAGATTTAGTTGAAAATTATTGGGTGTAATATTTTTAGCACTGTGTCGAATGTCTGACATTTTGCCGTTATGACCAATGTTTAATCCATCTATAGATTTTTGTTCGAGTTCCTGCATGATTTCCATGGCTCTGTTGATAATGTCACGAGGCATACCCGCCATGGCTGCCACATGGATACCGAAACTATGCTCGCATCCTCCCTCCAAAAGTTTCCTGAGGAAAATAACTTTATTGCCAATCTCGCGTGTAGCCACGTGGTAGTTCTTAATTCTCTCATATTTTTCTGCCAGTTCGTTTAATTCGTGGTAATGTGTGGCGAAGAGTGTTTTGGGTCTGACTTTTCCATTGTGTAAAAATTCTGCCAACGACCACGCTATGGAAATGCCATCATAAGTGGACGTGCCCCGACCTATTTCATCCAGCAGAATAAGGCTACGTCCGGAAATGTTATTCATGATACTCGCTGTTTCATTCATTTCGAGCATAAAAGTAGATTCTCCACTTGAAATATTGTCACTCGCCCCCACCCTCGTAAAGATTTTATCAACCAGTCCAATGGCTGCACCTGATGCCGGGACATAAGATCCCATTTGTGCCATGAGCACAATCAGCGCAGTTTGCCTTAGTACGGCAGATTTTCCTGACATGTTTGGACCTGTGATCATCATGATTTGAGTATGGTCATTATCAAGATTGATATCATTTGGCACATAGGTCTGTTCCAAAGGAAGTTGTCGCTCTATGACTGGGTGACGGGCTGCTTTAATCTTAATTTCATAGGTATCATTCACATCAGGACGACAATAATTATATTTTACCGCAATATTAGCAAAAGAAAGGATACAATCAATGATGGCTATATTTTTGGCATTATGCTGGATGGAGTCCAGATATTCAGATGCAGTGAGTACCAATTCATGATAAAGTTTTTCTTCAAGTTCCGCAATTTTCTCTTCGGCTGTCAGAATTTTTGTTTCCAATTTCTTCAGGTCGTCAGAAATGTAACGTTCTGCATTGGAGAGCGTCTGCTTACGCACCCAGCTTTCAGGGATCCGGTCATGATCTTTATACTTATTGGTTACTTCAAGATAGTAACCAAATACATTATTAAAACCTATTTTCAAACTGGATATCCCGGTCCTTGTTGCCTCAGTTTGCTGAATTTCCAGCAAAAGGTCTTTACTGTTTCTGATCACATGTCTCAGATCATCCAGTTCTTCACTGCACCCTGCTTTGATGACATTGCCCTTACTCACCATCGAAGGCGGATCGTCCGACAGGGTTTTTGAAATTTCAGCACGAAGCTGTTCACATAAAATCAGTTTGTCTGCCAATAAGACCAATGCTTCATTATGACTTGACTTTAAGATGAATAAAATGTCCGGAAGAATTTCCAATGAACGTTTGAGTTGTATTAACTCACGTGGAGAAATTTTTTCCATTGCCAGTTTGGAGGCTATCCTTTCTATATCTCCGGTTTGTCTGATCAAGGCCGTTAGGGTCTCCTGATCATAATATTTCTCTACAAAATATCCAACCATATCCAGTCTGGCCTGAATCTTTTCTATAGACAATAATGGTAAAAGAATCCAGTTTTTCAGTAACCTGGCACCCATGGGCGATACGGTTTTATCCATGACCTGCACAAGAGAACTCCCCGTCTCATGTGCGCTTCGTACCAATTCCAGATTTCGTACCGTAAAACGGTCGAGCCAGACATAATTTTCTGATTGAATTCGTGTAATTCCGGAAATGTGGTTGAGTTTGTCATTTTGTGTGGAAGCCAGATAATGGAGAATGGCCCCACCCGCTACTTGTGCCATAGGCAACTCTTCAATACCGAACCCCTTGAGATTTGTCACCCCGAATTTATCCAAAAGTTTTTCT